>JBGQGY010000001.1:0-126723 GCA_041497675.1 bacterium
AACCTGCTGTATCCGTCGGTGGTCGAGGGTCGGGTCGTGCTCACCAGCAGCGTGGGGATTCACACCGTGGTGCTGCCCGAGTACGTCATGGCGCTCGTCCTGGCGTTTGCCAAACGGCTCCACCATGCGATCCGCAACCAGGCGGCGCACCGGTGGGACCGCTCGGGGACAGTTGGTGAGGAACTCGACGGGAAGACGCTGGGCGTGCTGGGTCTGGGGGCGATCGGCCGGGCGCTCGCCGCGCGGGCCTCGGCCTTCGGGATGCGCGTGGTTGGGACGAAGCGCACGCCGGAACTCGTTCTACATGTCGAGCAGGTGTATCCTCCAGAGGGCACCGATGAGGTCCTGCGGCAGGCGGATTTTGTCGCCGTTGTCCTGCCGCTCACGCCGGCCACACGCGGGCTCATCGACGCGCGGGCCCTGGGGTTGATGAAGGCGACCGCGGTGTTGATCAACGTGGGCCGCGGGGCAGTGGTGAACGAGGCGGCGCTGGTCGAGGCGCTGCGGGCGGGGAGGATTGCCGGGGCGGGTCTGGACGTGTTCGAGCGAGAGCCGCTGCCCGCCGACAGCCCGCTCTATGACATGGAAAACGTGATTGTCACGCCGCACGTGTCCGGGGCGTCGCCGACCTACTTCGACCGGGCGATCCCGCTGTTCTGCGAGAACCTGCGGCGGTTCCTGGCCGGGCAGTCGCTGGCCAACGTGGTGGACCCCGCGCGGGGGTACTGACGCAGCTGAGGGAGGTCTACCGTTGAAGCCGTACCCGCCTGAACAGATCCGCAACGTCGCCTTCACCGGTCACGGTGGAACCGGCAAGACGACGTTGGTCGAAGCGATGCTGTTTTCGACCAAAGCCATCGACCGGATGGGGAGGATCGAAGACGGCACCACGACCACCGACTTCGACCCGGAAGAGATCCGCCGGCGCCACACGATCAACGTGTCGCTGGCGCCGATGGAGTGGGACGGGGTCAAGATCAACGTGATCGACACGCCGGGGTATCCGGACTTCGTCGCCGAGATGGTTGGGGCGCTGCGCGTCGTGGAAGGCGCGGTGATCGTCGTCGATGCGGTCGCCGGCATCGAGGTGCAGACCGAGATCGCCTGGACTCGTGCCGATGCCCACGCGCTGGCCCGTCTGGTCGTCATCAACCGGCTCGACCGGGAGAACGCGAACTTCGAGCGCACCGTCGACGTGCTGCGGAGCCGGTACGGCACCCGCGTGGTCCCCATCCAGATCCCGGTGGGCGCCGAGGGTGGGTTCAAAGGGGTCGTGGATCTGATCGGCATGAAGGCGTATCTCGACGGCGGGGACAAGCCCCAGGAGATCCCGGCCGATCTGCGCGACGAGGCCGCGGCGGCGCGCGAGCGTCTGGCCGAGACGGCGGCGGAGAGCGACGACGCCCTGGTCGAAAAGTATCTGGAAGCCGGCACGCTCACCGACGAGGAGTTGCAGCGCGGGCTCGTGGCCGGCGCGCGGGCCGGGAAGATCGTGCCCGTGCTCGCGACGGCCGCGCCGAAGCGTCTTGGTGTCCTCCAACTCTTGTCGGCGATTACGAGCCTGATCCCCTCGCCCGCGCAGACCGGCGCCGTGACCGGCACGCATCCTCGGAACAACGCCGAGGTGACCATCGAACCCACGAGCCGTGGCCCGTTCGCGGTGCTGGTCTTCAAGACGATGGCCGACCCCTATGTCGGCCGGCTATCGTACTTCCGCGTCTACGGCGGGTCGTTCACGTCCGACTCTCAGGTGGTGAACGCGACACGCGACAAGACCGAGCGCGTGGCGCAGCTCTTCCACCTACGAGGCAAGCACCAGGAACCGACGCCGCAGGTCGGGCCCGGGGATCTTGGGGCGGTGGCCAAGCTCGCCGACACGCAGACCGGTGACACGCTGTGCGGCAAGGACCACCCCGTGCGTCTGGCGCCCATCGAGTTCCCCAAGCCCGCGATTTCGATGGCGATCGAGCCCAAGAGCAAAGCCGACGAAGACAAGATGGGCAGCGCGTTGCACCGGCTGACCGAAGAAGACCCGACGTTTATGGTGCGCCGCGACCCAGAGCTCAAGCAGACGGTCATCTCGGGCATGGGTGAGTCTCACCTGGAGATCATGGCCGACCGGTTGAAGCGGAAGTTTGGCGTCGACGTCGTGCTCTCGCCTCCGCGCGTTCCGTACCGTGAAACCGTCAAGGGAAAGGCGCAGGCGCAGGGGCGTCACGTCAAGCAGAGCGGTGGGCGCGGGCAGTACGCCGTGTGCTCCCTGGAAGTCGAGCCGGTGCCCCGAGGCGGCGGGTTCGAGTTTGTCGACAAGATCTTTGGGGGCGCGATCCCGAATCAGTTCATCCCCTCCGTCGAGAAGGGCGTCCGCAAGACGCTCGACGAAGGGATCCTGGCGGGGTACCCTGTCGTGGACATCCGCGTCATCCTGGTCGATGGGAAGTACCACGACGTCGACTCATCCGACATCGCGTTCCAGCTCGCCGCCGGGGTGGGGTTCAAAGAGGCGGCCGCGAAGGCCGGGGTGGTCCTGCTGGAACCAATTCTCGACATCGCCGTCACAGTTCCTGAGGACCACATGGGCGACATTATCGGCGACCTCAACGCAAAGCGGGCCCGGATCCTCGGTATGGAATCGCAGGGGGATGGGAGCACGATCGTCCGGGCGCAGGTCCCGCAGGCCGAAGTGCTACGGTACGCGTCGGACCTCCGGTCCATCACCGGTGGGCGGGGCGCGTTCACCGCGACGTTCTCGCACTACGATCCGGTGCCGCCGCACATCGCGGACAAGGTCGCCGCCGAGGCACGCCGGCAGAAAGAGGAGGCCGAGAGCCAGCGGGCCTAGAACGTCGCGGATGCAGATGAGCCGGGGTTTCGTTTCGAGCGAACTCAAGGATGAGATCCGCCGCCGCATCGACGCCGTGGCGCTGGTCTCGACTCACGCCGCGCTGAAGAAATCCGGCCGGTACTACAAGGGGCTGTGTCCGTTCCATCAAGAGAAGACCCCGTCGTTTCACCTGGATCCCGAGCGAGGCCTGTTTCATTGTTTTGGCTGCGGGCGCGGCGGCGACATCTTCGATTTCGTTATGCAGACCGCCAACCTGACGTTCAACGAAGCCGCGGAGGATCTGGCGCGGCGGGCCGGGGTGGCATTCGATGTCTCACCCCAGGCCGCGCAGCGGGCCTCGGAGCGCGAGCAGTTGATGCGCGCCCTGGACGCCGCCAGGGCGCACTTTCGAGCGTCGCTGAAGACGGGGAAGAACGCGCAGGAGTACCTGGCGAAGCGGGGTGTGAACGCCGAGGCCGCCGATCGGTTCCAGTTGGGGTATGCGCCGCCGGGATGGGACGGTCTGCTGACGGCGTTGGGAACCAAGGGCTATACCTCCACGCTGCTGGAGCAGGCGGGTCTGGTGCAGGCGCGGTCCGGTGGTGGGGGCCACTTCGATATCTTCCGAGAGCGGTTGATGTTCCCCATCTTTGATCTTCAAGATCGGCCGGTGGCGTTCGGAGGCCGGGCGCTGGATGGGTCGGAACCGTCCTATCTGAACTCCAGGGAGACGCCGGCCTTCGCCAAAGGCCGCACGCTGTACGCGCTCAACCTGGCCCGGGACGCCATCCGGGAGGCCGGTGAGGCCCTGGTCGTCGAGGGGTATATGGACGTGCTGGCCGCCTCCCAGTGTGGTTTCGGGAACGCGGTAGCCTCACTGGGGACGGCGCTGACGGCCGACCACGTCGCCCTGCTCCGACGGTTTGCGCCGAGGGTGATCTTGATCTATGACTCGGATGAGGCGGGCGAACTGGCCACGGAACGTGGGCTGACCCTGTTTGAGGAGGCCGAGGTGGCCGCCCGGGTGGCCGTCCTGCCGGCGGGCGAGGACCCGGACGACTTCCTGCGGAAGCGGGGTCCGGAGGCGTTTGCGCGGGCCCTGGAGACGGCCCTGCCCATGTTCGAGTACCGGGTGGCCCGGGCCGTCCGGAAGCACGACGCGGGGACCCGGGAAGGGAAGATTATGCTCGCTGACGAAGTTCTTACTGTTATACAATCGGTGGCGAACCCGATCCGGAAAGCCGAGTATCTCCGGGCGCTGGCTGAACGGTTTGATCTGCCCGAAGACGCCCTCCGCCAGCGGTTGCGCGCCCGGCAGCGGTCAGGCCGAACGGCGGCGGCAAGCGACGGGACGATCACCCCGAGCGGTGACCGCGCCCGCGAGCGGGCGGAACGGCTGCTCCTGCACGTGATGGTCCAGGAGCCCGGTTGTCGCGAAGAGATGGGTCGCCGGCTATCGGCCAATTCGTTCGCCACCCCCACGTACCAGAAGTTGGCGCTGGCCCTGCTCTCGGCGCCCGATGCGGAGGCCGAAACGCTTCGGGAGCGGCTCGACGACGAGACTGCGGGTCTGCTTATGCATTTGGTCTTCGAGGAACCGCCCGTCACTGTGCGGAACAAGGACCAGTCGGTGGACGGCGCCCTGCGGTACCTGACGCAGACGGAGCCGACCGAAGTTGAACGGCGGCGGCTGTGGGACGCGATCCAGGCCGCGCAGGCGGATGGCGATCATCCCGAGGTGTCGCGCCTGCAGGCGCTGTACGCGGAACTGGTGGGGGCGGCAAAACGCAGCGGGTAGACCGCTGTGGGGTTGTACGGAGAGCGATGGCAAAGAAGAAACCGCAAGCGACAACTCAGGCCGAGGAGCTCACGCCCGAACTGCGGGCGCTGATTGAGCTGGGGCGCAAGCGTGGGTTTGTGACCCACGACGAAATCCTCGAGCAGTTCCCCGAGGTCGAGCAGAACGTCGACCAGGTGGACCGGGTCTACACCGTGCTGGCCGAACACAGCATCGAGATCGTCGAGGACGCCAAGGAAGCCGAGACGAAGGTCAAGCCGAGAGCCGAAGAAGAGGCCGAGACGGCCGTGCAGGCGGCGGAAGGGGTGTCGATCGACGACCCCGTCCGCATGTACCTCAAGGAGATCGGCAAGGTCGCGCTGCTGACGCAGGTACAGGAGGTCACGCTTGCCCAGCGGATGGAGAAGGGTGACGAAGAGGCTAAGCGGCGGCTGATCGAGGCCAACCTCCGGTTGGTGGTGTCGATCGCCAAGAAGTACGTCGGTCGCGGCATGCTCTTCCTCGACCTGATTCAGGAAGGCAACCTGGGGTTGATCCGCGCCGTCGAGAAGTTCGACTGGCGCAAGGGCTACAAGTTCAGCACGTACGCGACGTGGTGGATCCGGCAGGCGATCACCCGGGCCCTGGCCGATCAGGCGCGGACGATCCGCATTCCGGTGCACATGGTCGAGACGATCAACAAGCTGGTGCGCGTCTCACGGCAGCTGCTGCAGGAACTGGGGCGCGAGCCGTCGGCCGAAGAGATCGCCGATGCGATGGCCCTGCCGGTCGAGCGCGTGCGCGAAATCAACAAGATCGCCCAGGAGCCGATCTCGCTCGAGACGCCCATTGGCGAAGAAGAAGACAGCCATCTGGGCGACTTTATCGAAGACCATGACGCGCTGGCGCCCGCCGAGGCCGCCTCGTTCACGATGCTCAAGGAGCAGCTGGACGGGGTCCTCGAGACGCTCTCGCCGCGAGAACGCAAAGTGCTGAAACTGCGCTTCGGGCTCGACGACGGCCGGCCGCGCACGCTCGAAGAAGTCGGGCGTGAGTTCGGGGTCACGCGCGAGCGCATCCGCCAGATCGAGGCCAAAGCGCTGCGCAAGCTGCGCCATCCTTCCCGCAGCAAGCGGTTGAAGGATTTCATCGAATAGACTCAGAGTCGTCTGCCGCCGGCGCTTTGCGCGCAGCGGGGGATGAATCTGGAGGACGCACACGATGAGCGCGAGAGGCACCACGGAAGACCGCACGCATGATGTGCGCGATTTGAGCCTGGCGGCTGAGGGCCTCCTGCGGATCGCGTGGGCGGAACGCGAGATGCCGGTGCTGCGCCGGATCCGCGAGCGCTTCACCAGCGAGCAGCCCCTGCGGGGCCGGCGTCTGGCGGCCTGTCTCCACGTGACCACCGAGACGGCCGCGCTCATTTTGACGCTGCGCGCCGGCGGGGCGCAGGTCACGTTGTGCGCCAGTAACCCGCTCTCGACGCAAGACGATGTGGCCGCGGCGCTGGCGGCCGAGTACGGCATCGGCGTCTTCGCGATCCGCGGTGAAGACCGCGACACGTACTACAAGCACATCCATCAGGCCCTGAGCCTGCAGCCCCACGTGACCTTGGATGACGGCGCCGATCTGGTATCCGTGTTGCACTCGGAACGCACCGATCTGATCGAGGGCGTGATCGGCGGCACCGAGGAGACCACGACCGGCGTCCTCCGGCTGCGCGCGATGGCGCGCGACGGCGCGCTCCGGTACCCGATTATTGCCGTCAACGATGCGAAGACCAAGCACCTCTTCGACAACCGGTACGGCACCGGGCAGTCGACGATCGACGGGCTGCTGCGCGCCACGAATGTGCTGCTGGCCGGCAAGACGATGGTCGTGTGCGGGTTTGGGTCCTGCGGCCGGGGGCTAGCGATGCGGGCCCGCGGCATGGGCGCGCGCGTCATCGTCACAGAAGTGTCGCCCTTGTACGCGCTGGAGGCGGTCATGGAAGGCTACCAGGTGCTGCCGATCTCCGAGGCGGCCCGGGTTGGGGACATCTTTATCACCGTGACCGGGAACCGGGGCGTGATCCGGCGCGAGCACTTCGAGGCGATGCACGACGGTGCGATCCTGGCGAACAGCGGTCACTTCAACGTGGAGATCGACATCCCCGCGCTGGAGGGCATGGCCGCCCGCCGGCGCAAGGCGCGTGAGAACGTCGAGGAGTTTGCGCTCCCCGACGGCCGGCGGATCTACGTGCTGGCAGAGGGCCGCCTGCTCAACCTGGCGGCCGCCGAAGGACATCCCGCCGCGGTGATGGACATGTCGTTTGCCAACCAGGCGTTGTCGGTGGGGCACCTGGTGCATTCGGCCGGCACGCTTGAGCGCACGGTCCACACGGTCCCGCCGTCCATTGACGACGCCGTGGCGGCCCTGAAGCTCGAAGCGATGGGCGTCGCCATCGACGCCCTGACGGACGAGCAGCGCAAGTACCTCGAATCCTGGCAGGAAGGCACATAGCAAAACCGCACGTCAGACTGCACGATCCAATGAGACCGGCCGATGCAACGGGTGTGGGCCGGTCTCATCGATTTGTTGTTTCCCCCGCGGTGCGCCGGGTGCGGCGCGCGGGGTGCGTGGTTTTGCGCGCGGTGCGAGGCCACGCTGGCGTGGATGCGGCCGCCGGTGTGCGAGCGGTGCGGCGACGCGCTCGCGGGCGATCCGAACGGGGCCGCGTACTGCGATGCGTGCTGTCGCACGCCGCCCGCCTTTGCTGTCGCCCGGTCGCTGGCGGCGTACGACGGCTCGCTGCGCCAGGCCATTCACGCGTTGAAGTATCGACAGCAGAGGGCGGTGGCTGAGCCGCTGGGAGCGTTGCTGGCGCGCGCCGTGCCCTGGGAGGTGGCGGTGGGGGTCACGGCCGTCGTGCCCGTCCCGCTTCATCCCGCCCGTCAGACGACCAGAGGATTCAATCAATCGGCGCTGCTGGCCCGGCCCGTGGCCAGGGCGCTGGACGTGCCGGTCGTGCCACACGCGATCCGCCGGGTGCGCCAGGAAGCGTCCCAAGCCGGCCTCGGCGCAGCGGCGAGGCGGCGAAACGTGCTGACCGCGTTCGAACCGGATAGCGTCTCGGTCGCCGGCCGCGTCTTGCTGATTGACGACGTGTTCTCGACCGGCGCGACCGCAGACGCGTGCGCGCGGGCCCTCCTTGCCCGGGGGGCCGCCAGCGTGGGCGTCCTGACGCTGGCGAGGGCCGTGCTGCGACTGACGGTGCATGACTGGAAGTCGGGTGGCGGCAGCCGCACCGTGACGTTGGTCCCCCAAATGTCCTCACCGGGTGCCGATAGATGAGACCGGGGGACACCAATGCGGATGATCTTCGGCCTGCTGATTCTTGTGGTCTGTATCGCGCTGACGGCAGCGTGCGGGGCGACGGGGCGTCCGCCCGTGCTCGCCGCAGGCGCCCAGGGTAGCGGGGAACCGCACTCCGTCGAGGCGGAGTCGCAGCGCCGGTTTCACTCCGCGGCCATCACCTCACGCATGCTCGTGTCGATCGCCCAGATGCTGGGAGGCATGAGGGTGCCGATCGTGCTCGACGGCCGCGGATCGCAGACACTCTTCGATCCGGACCGGTGAGCGCTTCCCACGGCGTCGGCCGCGGGGCGAGGACCGCTCTCGTCTGGTCCGCCGCCGCTGCCGTGATCCAGTGGACGGTCACCGAGTTCACGCTGAGGGGTCCGCTCACTCACCTGCTTGTTGAGGGCCTCCGAAAGACCGGCACGGTGCTCTCGCCGCCCAACCGGCTGGAAGTCAGTGCGTTCCTGATCGCACCGATCACGATCGCGCTCGGCGCGATGTGTGTGCTTCGAGCCCGCCGGGACGGTCTCACCCCGTTGGGCCTCGGGTACCAGTGCGATCGGCGGCGCGTGGCCGCAGGGGCACTGGGGGGCGTTGCGACCCTGATGGTGTCCGCCCTGGCCGTCATGGCCGACTCCTGTCTGTTTGCCGCGCCGGCGATTCAAGAACGGTTCATGACACGGGTGAGCGCCGCCGCGATACCCGCGCTCGTCGCCCTCGTGCTGGGCAACGGCGTGCTGGTCCCCGTCGTGGAAGAGTTCGCGTGGCGCGGGTACATCCAAACGCGTCTGGTGGGCGCGTGGAGTCCCACGGCGGCCGTGGTGACGACCGCCGCACTGTTTGCGCTCAAGCATGTCGTGGTGGATGGGTCCGTCGTCCGGATGACCACGCTCCTGACCGGCGCATTCACGCTTGGGCTCATCGGGTACCGATATGGCACCGCGGCGTCGACGATGGCGCACGTGATCCTCAACGTCACTGGGACCGCGGCATCCGTCGCCGCCACCTTCTTGATTGCGCCCCCGTGAACTCACCGGTCCGGCGTCGATGGACATGAGTGCACGATCATGTCCTGGGCCCGGTGGCCCAAGGGAGGGATGGAGATGAAGTGGTTGAGCATGTTGATCCTTGTGGTGGGGTTGGTGACTGGTGTCGCCGTTCATGGGTCCCGTGCGGCGCCCATCGCGCGACACAGCGTCGCGTTTGCGCAGTGCCCGGAGGGCGGCGCGGCGGGTGACGCCTGCCAGGCGCTGACCTCGCGGCTGGCGTTGGGCGTCGAGGAAGGACCGGGAGACTACATCGGCGTCGTGTCGGCGATTGGCGCCGTGGGCGCGAACGAGGCCGGCATCATCGGCGCCGGAGGCGATATCAGCCCGGACCGGTGGGTGGCCGTCGCGCTGGCGGCGATGGAAGTCGCCAGAGCGGTCTTCCAGAACTGGGACAGGTTCTTTGGGCATGACATGGCCCTGGGGCCGGGCGTTCCCGTTTTTGATGGAGTATTTGATCCCGCCAACTGAGGGGAAGGGGAGGGGGCGCGTCGGGCTTCCCTCCCCTTCACACGCGGCGAAAGGAGATGTCGTGATGCGCAACCTGTTGACGGCGTGGCTTGCGGCCTCGGTGATGACCATCGTGTCGGCCGTCTACCTTGTCAGCGCCCTGCTGTATCTGGCGCCGCCCAATCCCGTGACGCTGCTCCACCTGCCGGCCATTCGGGGCCTGCTGCACCCGTTCTTCGCCCAGAACTGGCACCTATTTGCGCCGAATCCCATTCGGATGAATCTGGTGCTCACGGTGCGGTGCAGCACCGGCGCCCAGGTGACACCCTGGCTCGACCCCTTCACGCCGTGGTTGGCCCAACACCACCGCAATCGGTTCTCGCCGATGGGCAAGATGCTGCGCGTCCCGCAGAATGCGATGTTCGCCGTCCTGGGACGGTCCGCGGACGAGTGGCGGCCGCTGATCTGCCGGCGGACGCCTGAGGCGCCGATGTGTCGGGGCGAGGACCCCGCCTCCCGGCGGCAGCGCGATCTGGGGGTCTTCATCCTGCAGCGCGTCGGTTCGGCGGTGTGCGATCAGGTCGCCGGTTCGGGGCGCGTCCGCTACGTGCAGCCGCGCATCCTGATCCACGAGCCGCCACCGTGGTCGAAGCGCATGTTGCCGGCCGGCGCCGGCTCGACGAAGTATCTGCCCCTCCCGTGGCTGCCCTACGTGCCGGTGAGCGGGTCCTGAGTGGGAGGACGTGGCGGGATGATCCGACCGATGTCCTGGCTGGTCACGGAGCACTGGCTCATCGGGGCGAGCCTAATGCGCGTCTCCCTGGGTGTGTGGGCCGTCTACTACTACCTGTTGCATTGGGGAGTCCGCCGAGAGTTGTGGGGGCCGGCCGGTGTCCTGCCGTTCGAGAAGTTCCTCGAGAGCGGTCCCCGGATCAACGTGTTCCAGTGGAATTCGTCGCCACTCTACTTCGAAGCCGTCTATGCGGCGGCGATCCTCATTGCGGTGGCCGTAGCCATCGGCTATCGGTCGCGCCTCATGCTCCCGCTGCACTGGCTGATGATCTGGTCGCTGCAAGAACGCAACCAGTTATTGGGCGATGGCGGGGATAACATCATGCGGATCGTCTTGTTGTTCCTGGCGTTGGTCGACACCGGGGCCCACTTTTCACTCGATGCGTTGCCCGCAACGCGGTCGTCGCGGTGGGGATGGCGGGACGCCGCGCGCGCCCTCTGCGAGCGCAACCGGGCGGCTCAGGCCGTCGTGCACAACTTCGGGGTCCTGCTGATCCTCGCCCAGTTGTCGTTGCTGTACATGAGTACCGGTCTGTATAAGGTGATGGGGGAACTGTGGCAGAGCGGGACGGCCGTCTACTACATCCTGCGCGTCGATGAGTTTTCGTGGCCGGGTGCCGAGGTGATCTACCGCAATCCCTACTTGGTCGTCCTGGCCACCTACGGGACGGTCCTCTTCGAGCTGATGTTCCTGCCGTCCCTCTTCAATCGATGGACCCGCTATGCGACGATTGTGGCTGGGATCGTCTTCCACGCGAGCATTGCCCTGGTGATGGGGTTGGTCACGTTCGCCTGGAGTATGGCGAGTATCTACCCGCTGTTGGTGACCGACGAGGAGTACGCCATGGCCGACACATGGTTTCGAAGGCGCTTCGGGCTTACGGCCCTCTACGATGGGTGGTGCCCCGCGTGCCTGCGCAGCGTCCGATGGCTGTCGCGGTGCGACCTGTTGTCGCTGGTGACGTTTGTCTCGTTTCGCGACCCCGGCGTCGTCGAGCGGTACGGGGTGGATGCGGGGCGGGCCGCGCAGCGGATCCACAGCATCGACGCGGCCGGCCGGGTGCGCGAAGGCATCGACGCCATGATCGCTCTTGGGGGCCGGACGGCCGTGCTGTGGCCGCTCGTCCTGCTCTTCTGGCTGGCGCGTCTGGCGGCGGGCCAGCGATTCTATGATGCGGTTGCCTCTCGGCGGGTCATCCTGATCCCGGGGGTGTGCGCGAATCACTGCGCCACCGGGCCACCGGCGGCCCGGCGCCAGCCCAGCTGACCTCACTGGTCAGGCAGACACGGCCTCAGCGGTGGATCGGCGGCAGCCGGTTCACGGTGGTGAGACCGGGTGGCGCCGCGACCACAATAGGCGCGGCGTTGACGGCCAGCGCGCAGGTGGCCACGTCGCCGTGGATGCCGCCGTCCACCGTCACGTTGATCGGCGGTTCGCCGTCGATCAACACGCTGTCGCGCGGGTTGGACACGCCCACGGCCATGGTGAGGTCGAGCGTGATGATGGGCTGACCGGCGCTGGTACCCACGGCGACCTGGTGCAGGCCTTTCACGGTCGCGCCATCTACCACGGGATCGATGCGTTCGGTGACCGTGTCCACCGTCCAGCCGAGCGAGTCCGCGATCATCGCGATGGATTCCTTGAGACCGACGTGACCGATCGTGCCTTCGGCGACGCCCCGCTCGAAGGTGGGGCGATCCATGCCCGCCCCGACCTTGCGTTGGAGCGGCAATCGGCGGCGTCCGGCATCGACCACGCGGACGATGCGAATCGCGCGGATCGCGCGGCACGGCGCGGTCAGGACGATCGGGAGCAGGTCCATGACGTAGCCGGGGTTCACGCCGAGTCCCACGACGGTCACGCCGTGGGCCATTGCGGCGGTGTCGATCCGGCGCGCGTGCTCCGCGTGATGCTGCCAGGGAAACGCCAGCTCTTCACACGTCGAGATGACGTTGGCGCCGGCGGCGACAATCTCGAGTAATTGGGGAGTGGTACGGGCGAGTTGGGACTGGGTGGTATGGAACACGACCAGTGGACGCCCCGCCAGCGCCGCCGACGCGTCTGCGGTGACCGGCACCCCGATCGCGGCGCGTCCCAACAACGTGCCGAGGTCCTTGCCGATCTTCTCGGGGTCGATGTCGACCGCACCGAGCACGCGGTGGCCCCGCTCGAGGGCCACCTCGGCAATGCCGAGGCCGATGGGGCCCAGACCATAGTGGGCGACGGTCACTGACGTCATGACGCTTCGTCTCCTCCGGGGATTGTCTGCGGGAGCGCCCCAATTTTAGCAGAGCGTCCAGATGCGGCCAAGCGCGGCCCGCGGAGGGGAGCATCTGGTGGTCTGCCGAAACCTTTTGGGCATGCCTGCGCTGGCCGTGGTTGCCATCGGGGGCAATTCCCTGGTGCGCGATCACGACGCATCAATTGACGCCGCCCGTGCCGCGCTCGGCGAGGTCGCCGGGCATCTTGCGGAGATGGTGCGCGCCGGGTGGGCGATGGCGATCACCCACGGCAACGGACCGCAGGTTGGATTCGGGCTGCTGCGCTCGGAGGCCGGCGCCAACGAGGCCCCGCGGCAGCCGCTCGACGTGCTCGGGGCCGAGACCCAGGGGTCGATCGGGTATCTGTTGCAGCAGGCGCTCGACGCGGCGCTCGCCCAGCAGGGGATCGTCCGGCCGGTCGCGACCATCGTCACACAGGTCGTCGTGGATCCCGGGGACTTCGCGTTCACGCGTCCGACCAAGCCGGTTGGGCCATTTTACGAGCGGGCCGACGCCGACGCGCGTATGCGCGAGCACCGTTGGGTCATGACCGAAGACGCCGGGCGCGGGTGGCGGCGCGTCGTGCCGTCCCCGGAGCCGGTCGAGATCGTGGAGACGCCGGTGATCAGGGCGCTGGTCGCCCAGGGTGTCGTCGTCATCGCGGCCGGCGGCGGAGGCATTCCGGTGGTCCGCCGCGAAAACCGATACGAGGGCGTCGAGGCGGTGATCGACAAGGATCTGACGTCGGCCGTGCTGGCCCGCGACCTGCGGGCGCAGGTGATGGTGGTGTCGACCGGTGTCGAGCGCGTGGCCTTGGACTACGGAACGCCGCAGGAACGACCGATCGCGGCACTGACGATCGCCGAGGCGCGGCGGTACATGGCGGAGGGGCAGTTCCCTCCGGGCAGTATGGGACCAAAGATCACGGCGGCGATTCGGTTCTTGGAATCGGGCGGCGAGACCGTGATCATCACGACACCCGCGGCACTGGGCGCGGCCCTCGCGGGGCAGGCCGGGACGCGGATCGTCGCCCGCGCGTGAGGACGCACGACGAAGGCACGATGAAGAAGGAGGCCAGACCGTGAATCTCGAGTGGGCACAGCGGATGGGCACGTTGGGCACCGAGACCGCGTTCGAGGTGTTGGCCAGGGCGCGCAACTTGGAGCGCCAAGGCAAGCACATCGTCCACCTGGAGATCGGCGAGCCCGACTTCGACACGCCGGCGCACATTACCGAGGCGGCGATCAAGGCGATGCACGACGGGTACACGCACTACACGCCGGCGGCGGGCATCCTTGAGGCCCGCCAAGCCGTGGCCGACTACGTGACGCGGACGCGGCGCATCCCGGTCAAACCCGAGCACGTCATCATCGTCCCGGGCTCGAAGAACGTGCTGCTCTTTGCGATGCTCGCGCTGGTCAACCCCGGTGACGAAGTCGTCTACCCGGATCCGGGGTATCCGATTTACGAGTCGGTTGCCCGGTTCGTCGGCGCCACCCTGCGGCCGATCAGGTTACGCGAGGAGAACGATTTCCGCTTCGACCTCGACGAGTTCCGCTCGCTCATCGGTCCGCGCACGCGGATGGTGGTCCTCAACTCGCCGCACAACCCGTGCGGCTCGATGCTCGATCGCGCCGATATCGAAGCGGTCGCCGCGGCCGTGCTGCCCACCCGCGCCATGGTCCTCAGCGACGAGATCTACGCCCAGATCGCCTACGAGGGCGAACCCTACAGCATCGCGTCGGTCCCAGGCATGCAGGACCGCACGATCATCCTCGATGGGATGTCAAAGACGTATGCGATGACCGGCTGGCGGGTCGGATTTGGGGTCATGCGGCCCGAGCTGGTCGAGCGTATGGCGCAGTTGATGATCAACTCCAGTTCGTGCGCCGCCGGGTTCTCGCAGATCGCCACGATCGCGGCCTTGAACGGCCCGCAGGGCGCGGTGACCGCCATGATCGCCGAGTTCAAGGCGCGCCGGCAGATCATCATCGACGAGCTCAACCGCATGGACGGCGTGACGTGCCGGTCGCCGCGCGGCGCCTTCTACGCGTTTCCAAACGTGTCGGCCATCGAGCCCGAATCCAAACGGCTGGCCGATTTCCTGCTCGAAGAGGGCGGGGTGGCTTGTCTGGCGGGTACGTCGTTTGGCGCCGGCGGACGCGGATTCCTGCGATTCTCGTACGCGAACAATCAAGAAAATATCCGGGAGGGCATGCGGCGGGTGCGGGGAGCGCTGCAGCGGTACCGGCCCGCGGTCGCCCGTTGACCGGATCGTCGATCGACGCCTTTTTGGCCGTGCGGCTCGACGATTACATCGCCGAGACCGCGCGGCTCTGCGCGCACCCGAGCATTTCCGCGCAACGCCTCGGGCTCCCCGAGTGCGCCGAGATGGTCGCCGCCATGCTGGATCGGCGGGGCTTTGCGGTGGAGCGCGTGCCGACCGGCGGCGCGCCGGTCGTGGTCGGGCGTCTGCAGGGTACTTCAGCGCGGACCCTGCTCTTCTACAACCACTACGACGTCCAGCCCCCGGAGCCGCTCGATCTGTGGACCTCGCCGCCGTTCGAACCCACCGTGCGCGACGGCGCCCTCTACGGACGTGGAACAAAGGATGACAAGGGCGAATTTGTCGCGCGTCTGGCCGCGGTCGATGCGGTGCGCGCGGCCAACGGCGGTACACCGCCGTGCGGCGTGCTCTTCGTCGTGGAAGGCGAAGAAGAGATCGGCAGCCCCCACATCGCGCAGGTCGTACGGGAGCGTCGCGCGATGCTCTCGTGTCACGGCGCGGTCTGGGAGGAAGGTGGTCTCGATGCGACGGGGCGGCCCGTGGTTTCGTTGGGCCGGCGCGGCGTGTTGTCGATCGAGATGACGGTTGAGACGATGGCGCGCGACGCGCACTCGGGCAGCGCGCACATCCTGCCCAGCGCTGCGTGGAGGCTGCTGCGGGCGCTCACCACGCTCAAAGGGGCCGACGAGCGGATCCGGATCGACGGATTTTACGACGCGGTCCTGCCGCCGACGCCGCGCGATCTTGAGCTGTTCGACGCCCTGCCCGACGATGAGCCGCATCTGCGTGCCACCTACGGCGTCAAAGAGTTTGTCGGCGGCATGACGGGCAAGGCGCTCGACCGCGCGGTCTTCGAGCCCACGTGCAACATCCAGGGGATCACGACCGGATACCAGGGGCCCGGCAACAAAACCGTCATCCCGGCGCGCGCGTCGGCCAAGCTCGATCTACGTCTGGTCCCTACCCAGGATCCCGAGGACATCTTTGCCAAGCTCCGACGTCATCTGGACCGGGGCGGGTTTGAGGACGTCCAGGTCGCGTGGCACGGGGCGATGTGGCCCTCGAAGCTGTCGCCCGACGATCCGCTGGTGGCGTTGACGGCGCGCACCGCGGCCGACGTGTACGGCGTCCCCAGCCTGTTGCAGCCGATGGGCGGGGGGAGCAGCCCCGTCTACGCCTTTGCGGGGCCGCTGGGCATTCCGGTGGTGACGGCCGGGGTCGGCTACGCGGACAACCGGACCCACGCACCAAACGAGCACGTACGGATTCAGGACTTTCACAACGCCGCCAGACATCTCGGCAGGATCCTGGAGGGCTTCGCGGGACTGTAGACACCGTACGCTGCGTGTGTCGGGAGGCGATGCGGATGGCGAGAGTCACGATCTGCGTCTTGATCCTGGTGATCCTCGGTGTGATGACCACGGGGGTCTCCTCGCAGCCCGCCGGTGAAGACCAAGCCATTATGCAGGTCATCGTCGCGAACGCGGAGGGGTTCTACCGGCGAGGGACCGCCTTTCATGTGGGCAACGGCATCTTTTACACGAACGTGCACGTGGTGCGGGATCAGGTACCCGAGGGATTTACAGAGTGGTACTTGGCCGGCACGAATGCCACTCGATCCCACGACACGTGGTTGGGGCCCTTCTCGGTGACCTGCATGCATCCGATGTATCGGGGCAGGTCCGATTCGACACGGGCGTTTCCCTACGATGTCGCCCGCCTCAAGGTCGGTGGCGCAGAAGCCCTTCCGTCGATAAGATTTTCACCAGGGTTTCCAAGCGTCGGGATGCGGGTTCGGACGAAGGGGTTCCCATCGGCGTCTCGACCCTGGCCCCCCGTGTTGTACGCTGCCCAGGGACGCATCGCAGAAATCGACATAACGGAGCAGACGTTCCAGGTCGATATCGAGTCCGGGTTCACCCTCGGCGGGTCAAGCGGTTCTCCGGTGATCGGTCCAGATGGCACTGTCGTAGGCATCCACTATGCGAGCACGACTCAGGGGAGAAGCTCCGCGGACGTCACGTTTGCGATATCGGTCCAGGCTGTGCGCTCGGGATGCCCGCTGCCGTAACACCGGGTCACGGGTCCTCGGCCGCCCCGAACACGACTCCGCGCCGGATCGCCACGACCACCGCCCCGCCCTCTTCGAAGGGGGTAGACGGCGGCGCTTGAACGCGCAGCGCGGCCCCCGCGGCCAGACGCACCTTGTACTCGACCAGATTGCCGAGGAAGTTGCGGACCTCGATGTGGGCCGCCAGGCCGGTTCCGGCATCGGCGTCGCCCACGTTGCGCAGTTCCAGGTCCTCCGGCCGTATCGCCAGCAGCACCTCCCCCGTGAGCCCGGCGGGGTTCTCCGCGCGTACCTCGTATCCGTAGATCGCAAGCCGTGCCGACCCGGGTTCCCGCGTGATGACGCTGGCCGGGAGAAAGTTCATCTGGCCGATGAAGTCGGCGACAAAGCGCGACGCGGGCCGGCGGTAGATGTCCGCCGGACGGCCGATCTGTACGATACGGCCGGCCGACATGACGGCCACCCGATCGGAGAGCGCCATGGCCTCGGCCTGGTCGTGCGTGACATAGAGGACGGGGATCCGCATCCGCCGCTGCAGTTCCTTGAGCTCGAAGCGCATCTGCTCCCGCAACTTGGCGTCGAGGTTCGATAGCGGTTCGTCGAGTAGCAGGACCTCGGGGCGGCCGGCCAGCGCGCGGCCCAACGCGACGCGCTGCTGCTGGCCGCCCGACAACTGGTGCGGGTAGCGGCCGCCCAGACCGCCAAGGGCCACCAGATCGAGGATCTCGTTCACTCGTGCCGCCGTGGCCTGTCGCGACTGCGCGGCCAGCCGGAGCGGATAGCCGATGTTTGCGGCGACGGTCATGTGCGGCCATACGGCGTAGTTCTGAAACACCATCCCGAGCCGCCGCTTTTCGGGTGGCACGAAGACGCCGGCGGCCGGGGCGTTGACGAGCCGCCCGTGGATCGAGACCTCACCGCGCGTCGGGAGCTCCAGCCCCGCGACGCACCGTAACGTGGTAGTCTTGCCGCAGCCGCTCGGGCCCAGCAAGGTGAAGAACTCATCGTCTCTGATCGAGAACGACACGTCCTGCACCGCGACGGTCTCGTCGAACTGCTTCAAGAGGTTGGAGACGTGTACAGCGTCCATCGGCATCCCAGGGTGTGAACGTTCCTCGATATTCCGGGGCTCCCCTGCCGCGCGTCTGGGGCCGAGGCAGGATGGGTATGGTCCGCGCAGAAACTGTGCGCCCGGGAACGGCGACCGGAGGTTGAGTTGGGTGCAGGGGCCGCCGTGGCGGCGAGCTTCAGAGTTGTGCGAACACTGTGGCTGGCTGAGGCTATCGTGGTGGGATTCATCTGGCTGGGCCTCCCCGCACTGCTGGCGCGGCCCGAGGCAGAGGGAGGGCCCGCGGGCGTATTCGCCCGTATCTTCATTGCGGTCGCCATCGCGGATCTGGTCTTGGGGTGGTGGATAAGGAACCGGGCCAAGAAGGCTGGTCCTGCGCCCGCAGACGGCGCATCGCCGGCCATCATGGGAGCGTCGCTGGTCGCCGTGACGCTCGCCCTGACGCCGGGGATCCTTGCGGCGGCGCTCTACCTAGGCTTTGGCCATGTCGATGGTCATCGCATCCTCAGCATCATGAGCCTGGCAGGGTTGTGGGTCCTGCAGCCGCGTCTTGACGAATGGACGGTGCCGTGAAGATCGTCCTTCTCGAAGGTGACCAGACCGGGCAGGAACTGCTCCGGGATGCCATCCGGGTGCTCGACCCCGAGGTGGTGGGTCTGCCGTTTGTGTTTGACCGGTTCGACCTGAGCCTCGACAACCGGCGCCGCACGAAGAATGCGGTCGTCCGCGAAGCCGCAGACGCGTTGCGGGAAGCGCGCTACGGGATCAAGGCGGCCACCACCACTCCCGAAGGCGCGGGCGACGTGGGCAGCCCCAATGCGCTGCTCCGTGAATGGATCGATGCGACGGTGATCCTCCGGACGGGACGCCGGATCCCGGGTGTCCGGCCGGTGGCCGGTGTCGTGGCGCCGATCGCGGTGGTGCGCATGGGCGTGGGTGACGCCTACAACGCCCGCGAGTGGCGGGAAGGCGCCGGCGACGATGAGGTGGCGTACCGCACTACCGCCGTGACCCGCCGTCACTGCCGGGCCGTGGCGGAGTTTTCGTTCCGGCACGCGCGCCAACTGGGCGCCAAGGTGTTTGGAGGGCCCAAATACACTGTCAGCCCCGTCTACGAAGGCATGCTCAAGGAAGAAGTGGATGCTGCCGCGGCGCGTCACCCGGAGATAGCCTACGATCCCCAGTTGATCGACGCGGTGTATGCTCTGCTGTTGCAGTCCACGGGCGAGGCCCTCGTGATCCCCGCCCTGAATCGTGATGGCGATACCCTGAGCGACTTTGTGTTGCAGATGTTCGGCAGCATCGCGGGGGCTGAGTCGGTGATCCTCAGCGTTGACAAAGAGAACAATCCGAAGGTCGTGCTGGCCGAGGCGCCGCACGGCACCGCCCCCAAGTTGTTCGGTAAGAACGTCGCCAACCCGATGGCCATGATCCTGGCGTGTGCGGCTGTCACGTCCTACCTGCCGCAGGCGGCCGCGGCCTCCGTGTCGCGTGCCATCTACGAGTCGACCTTTGAGGCGGTTCAGGGCGGCGTGCGTACGCTGGATCTCGGGGGCGACGCGACGACGACGGAATTCACCGACGAAGTCATCCGCCGGCTCCGTCTGAAGCTGGACGTCTGGCGCAGCCTCGGCCGGACTAGCCCCACCTCCTGAAGGGCACATCCTGGTTGCATGCCCGGGAACAGCGGGCAGAGGAGGAAGGGGCCTCATATGGGTGCCTTCTGGCGGTTCGGGGCGGTCGTAGCGATCGTGACGGTCCTCGCGGCGACGACGGGCACCACCGCGGCGCCCTTGTCGGCGGCGTATTTTCCGCTTGGGCAGGGGACGATCTGGACCTACCGCACGAACACGCACGGCGACATCATGATGAAAGTCGGTCCGCTCGCCAAAGTGGGAACGTTCGGGTGCCGGATCATCGAAACCGTGGTGGGAGGAAACACGACCCAGCGCGAATGCTACGGTGTTGAGGGCGACGGGGTGTACGCGTATGAGCGGAGCTACCCGGCCGGCACGATGCGGTTGGAGCCCCCACAGCGCGTGCTGGCCATCCCCGTTGCCGTCGGACGGGTCTGGGAGTGGACCGGGCGCATCGGTGACCAGGAGGTAACCCTCAAATACACTTGGGCGCGTCGCGAGAAGATACAGGTGCCCGCGGGATCCTTCGACGCGATGCAGCTGTACTTCGAGGGGCTGGTCCCGCCCAACATCCAGGTCCAGACCTGGCGCTGGTTTGCCGCCGGCGTGGGGATGGTGAAAGAGGACTCGCTCGTCTCGCAGGCCGATCAGCGCATGCGCGTCTACGCCGAACTGGTGAGCGTCAAGATCGCCAGGTGATCGGCCGGCCGGGGACCCGTCGCGCGCCGTTTGCGATCGCCGTTCTGGCGGTACTCGGGTTGGCGCTGGGCGCCGGCCCGTTGTACGCGAAGAGCTTCAGCTTTCCTCGTGTGGTCATCGAGGCTGCCGTCGGGACCGATGGCAGCCTTCAGATTGTCGAAACCCGGACCTATCGGTTTAGCGGGGCCTTTTTGTGGGCCAGCTACCGGCTGCCGCTGCCGGAGACCCAACGGATGCACAGCATCGCGGTGGCAGATGATCGCGGCGCCTACCGCGAGTCCGGCGACGAGCAACCCGGCACGTTTACCGCGAGTCGGTCGGGCGACACCGTGGAGATCCGCTGGCATTTTCGAGCCTCCGATGAGTCGCGCGCGTTTGTGATTTCCTACGTGGTCGATGACGTCGTGACCGTGCACAGTGACGTCGCCGAGCTCTACTGGAAGTTCATCGGGACGGGCTGGGAGCAATCGACCGACGACGTGCGGGTCACCGTGAGGCTCCCGGGCGCGGTGCCCGCGGATCAGATCAGGGTGTGGGGCCACGGCCCCCTGCAGGGGAACGCCACGCGAGTCGACGGCGGCGCGGTGTTCGCGCTGCGGGGCCTGCCCCCGAAGACCATGGTTGAGGGGCGCGTGCTGTTTCCGCGGGAGGTCGTCGCGGGCGCGCGCCTCCGGTCTACCGAGCCCGGTCTCCCCCGCATCCTGAAAGAAGAAGGTGACTGGGCCGATCAGGCCAATCGCCGGCGCGCGTTGATGCGCGCGGCGATGTATGGGATGTACGCCCTCCCGGTGCTGGCGATCGCCGGGTGGTTGTGGCTCTACGTGCGGTACGGCCGCGAGCCGGTGCCGGGCCCGCCTGAAGGGTATTATCGCGAACTCCCCGCGGACTATTCCCCCGCTGAACTCGGGGTGCTGTGGCGGTTTGGATCGGTGCAGCCGGCCGATTTTTCGGCGACGGTGCTCGACCTGGCGCGCCGGGGGTACCTCGAAGTGAGGACGGGCACCGAGAAGCGACTCCTCTCCCACGATGAGACCTACACGCTCACGCGTACCGCGAAAGAAGATGGGCTGCGTCCATTCGAGAGGGAGGCGCTCGGCATCTTGTTTGAGGCGTATCACCGGGCGGGGACCCAGATCAAGATCTCGCACTCGCAGGGTCTGCCGGGCGATGCGAAGTCACGGATGCGGCGGCGATACCCTACGTGGTCGAGCCTGGTCTCAAAGGCCGCGGACGCCTATGGGTTCTTCGATCAGACGAGCATGCGCATGCGATGGGCGGCCCTGCTGCTGGGCTTTCTGCTGGCGTTTGGCGGGTGGTGGGCGTTCGTGGGGCTTGGGCTCATCGGCGGCTCAACAGGGCTGGCCGCGGCGGGTCTCGCGACCATCGGGTCGGGCATTGTGATGGCGGCCGGAAGCGGTGCGGTCCGGCGGCGCTCGCAGCGGGGCGCGGATGACCTGCGCCAGTGGCAGGGGTTCCGCCGCTTCTTGCTCGACTTCTCCGAGATGCCGCGGGCCGAGTTGCCGGCGCTGACGCTGTGGGAGCAGTACCTGGTGTACGCGGTGCCCCTCGGGGTGGCGCACCGTGTGATCGACCAGCTGCGAAAGATCTACCCGGCGGCTGAGCTCGAGGCGACACCGGGCCTGCGGATGTGGTCGGGCTCGGGGCCCGGCGGGGGCAATGCCCTGGGCACGATTGGCGCTTTCACGACCGCGATTGCCGCGGCGACCTCCTCGGCGACGTCGAGCAGCGGCGGCGGGGGCGGTTTTTCGGGCGGCGGCGGTGGTGGGGGTGGGGGGAGCGGCGGTTCGGCGGGCTAACGGCTGCCGCGATGCAGCAAGTGGCGGGCGAGTTCCAGGAGCGCCTGCCGGTCGCCCGCGGGAAGCCTCCGCGCAATCACCAGCAGTTCGCTGATGACCAGGTCGCCGCGCCCGCCTGCTCCCTCGCCGCGCTTCGAAGCCGCGGTCAACGTCTGATCACCCGCGAAGAGTGATAGCGGCCGGCTGCGCTTGAGGGGAAGCTGCACGGCCGCCACCGGTTTCATGTCGTCCGGCAGCGGCGCGGACAATTCTTCAACGTACTGGAGAAACGCGCTGCCCTTCATCCCAAAGGCCCGCGCGACGCGCGCGACAATGTCGCTGGACGGCCGCTTCAGGCCACGTTCGATCTCCGAGAGGTACGAGTAGGAGATACCCGCGAGTCTCGCCACCTCGTCGCGCGTGAGGTTCTTCGACGCCCGGAGCGTCTCGATGGCGCGCCCGTAGTCAAGCCGTGGCCGCATGCGTCTCCCACCCGCGGTGATGTTCGCGATCGTGTGAGGAGGTTCGCCATCGACGACCGGACGCCTGCGCCTAGCGCACGACGGCGAAGTGCTCGCGGTCGACTGAGTGGATGCCGTTGCCCCCGTTGGAGACCGAGTGGGCCAGGGTGTTCCTCAACGTGGTCCAGGTATCGTTGGCGCGCTGCAGCGACTGGCGGATCCACTCCTTGTCGCCTTCGTTTGGCGGGACGGCGCAGGCGATCTTCGCCCAGACCATCGCGTGGTAGAAACGCAGGGCGGTTGCCGCGACCCAGATTTCGCTGCGGACGCTGCCGTCACCGTTGGGCATGAAGATGTCGCAGATGTTGTCGCTGCCGATGCGCACGGTCACACCGGCCAGTACCATGTCCAGAATGCGTGCGATGGAGTTGTGCACCGGGGTCAGCATCGGCCGTAGCTGGAGCATCGAGAGGGCGGCGGTGGGACAGCAGATCACGCCGACGTTGTACTTGCGGAGATTCTCGACAAGGCGCTGGAAGCGGGCCTCATCGTAGCACGACGGGGAGATCGCGTGGACCGCCCAGACCGTCGGGCCCTCCTCACCCGGCACCTTCGGTGAGCCGAGCCACCGCACCGCCTGGACGAGCTGCTCGGTCTCTTCTTCGCGCGGATCGTTGTCCTGATCCACTTGAAGGTGCACGGGTTTGCCGAGGTCATGAGCCAGCTCGAGGAGCATGCGGACATGACCGTCGAAGCCGACACGACCTTCGGCGCGATCTCGTACGGGCAACCCGCCCAGGACATCGGCAACCTTGGCCGCCTGTTTGTAGACTTCCCACCGGTCGGGATTGACTTTGGGATTCTTGAACCCGAAGATCGGCGAGACGGCGATCTTCAGCGCGAGCCGGTCCTTGAACTCCGCGCGCAAGCGGACCGCCTGCTCGATCGCCCCCAGACCGATGTCCGGCGTCGCGTCGATGAACGAGGTGACTTCGCGGACGCGCATCGCGGCCATGCGCTCCAGTTCTTCGCGCATGCGCGTGTAGAGGTTGTCGGAGCGGTAGCCGAGACCCTTGTGCAGCTCACCCACCAGGATCTGCTTGACCGGTAGCGACAACCCGGCGGCCCCCACGGGGTCGATGTTGGCGTGCTGCAGGAACTCCGGCGCCAAGGTGTTGGCGCGGTCCAGATGGGTGTGGGCGTTGACCCACCCGCCGAACTCCCTGACCGTCCGCTCCAGCGAGCGGCTCCACGTGCCGTTGTCGATGCCATCCACGATGGGATCCATGATCAGCACCACACCTCCCCCCAAGATTTGGGACAACAAAAAACCCGCCGTGACGGCGGGGCAGCAGGTATACGCTCGCGTGTGCGATTCACGACGACCTCCTTGTCCGCCTCTCTGGGCGGGGCTTAAAGGGGTCCGATCCACGGCAGACGATAGCACGCGGCGCCTGGTGCCGTCAAGCACAGAAACCGGCCCGGCGGTGCGGGAGACACCGCGCCGCCGCATGCGTATACTGGATGATCGTGGGCACCATCCCGCAGTATCAGGCCCGCCTCGTCGCAATCCGCGACGCCGGAAACGCCGACCACGGGCGGATTCTGGAGATCGGGAACACGCTCTTTTCCGATGACTACCAAGACACGCCCGAGGAGTTTCGCCATCATCGCGAGCGCCTCCGGGCTGGCGGACACGCCGACGTGTTCGCGGTTGCCGAGGCGTCGGGGGGCATCGTCGGTTACTCGCACTATCAGCACATGCCCGAGCAGACCGACCGCGATCGGTACCGTGTGATCGTCGGCGTCGCTCACGGTTGGCGTGGGCGTGGCGTAGGCGGCACGCTGTATGCGCACCTGGACACGGCGCTGCACGCGCGCGGCGCCCGGGTCGCCGAGTCGTTCGCGCGGGAGACCGACGCCCATGTGATCGGGTTTCTGGTCCGGCGAGGGTTCGCCGAGGTCATGCGGGCCTGGGAGTACCGGTTCGATCCCAGGGGGTTCGATCCGGCGCCATTCGGGCACTATCGTGAGCGCGTCCGCGCCGGCGGGGTGGTCATCACCACGCTGGCATCCGAACGAGATCGCGACCCGGGCGCGGTGCGCAAAGCCTACGACCTGCACAGCGCGGTCGACGCCGACATCCCGTCGACCAGCCCGTTTCAGGCTCCCCCGCTTGAGCGTTACGTTGAGCACAACGTCACCGGGCCCAATGCCCTGCTCGAAGCGTACTTCATCGCGAAGATCGGCGACGAGTACGTCGGCGAGTCGATCCTCCGGAAGCCAGGTACCGGCGCCTACCTGTTGGTGAACACCACGGGTGTGCGGCAGCCGTATCGCGGCCGCGGTATCGCCATGGCGCTGAAACTGGCCACGATCGACTATGCGCGGACCCACGAATGTCCCCAGATCCGCACGTGGAACGAGATCAACAACGCCGGGATGCTGGCCATCAACGAGCGGCTCGGGTTTGTGCGCACGCCGGCGTGGATCACCTACGAAAAGCGGCTCGCGCCCGGTGAGCGCTTCGCGTCGGAGCCGGAGGGAGGACCGAGGTGAACGAGCTGCGGCTCATCCGGCTGGCCGGCGATCCGGCCGATCAGGGTCGGGCGTTCGGCCGGGCGACCGCCGACCTGGTGGCCCACAACCTGGAGATCTACTTCAAGAGGTTTCTCGGGGAGACGTATCTCGATCGCGCCGAGGTGCTGAGACGGGTCGACCGGTACTGGCCGGTCGTCGAGGCCGAGGCGCCGGCGTTCGCGGCCATGGTCGCCGGCATAGCGGAGGGGGCCGCGCAACCCTTGCCCGTCGTGGCCGCGCTCAACCTGCGATACGAGTTGTTGTACGCGGAGTTCTCACGTCTCGGGCAGGCGGAGCCCGAGTACCGGTATCCCGCGGGAGAGTGCACGGCGTTCGCCGTGCTGCCCGAGATGTCCACCGATGGCCACCTGCGCATCGGACAGAACTGGGACTGGATCCCCAACGTCGCCGGTGTTTTGGTGCACGTCACGCAGCCCGGCGGGCTGCGCGTGCTGTGCTTCACCGAGGCCGGCATTGCCGGCGGCAAGATCGGGGCGAACAGCGCGGGGGTCGGGCTCACCGTCAACGGGTTGGTGTCGTCGGACGACGACTGGACACGCATGGGCCGCCCCTTCCACGCGCGGACGTGGGACATTCTCTGCAGCACGCGCCTGGAGGATGCGGTCAAGGCCGTGAGCGCCGGCGACCGCTCATGCTCGGCGAACTTTCTCATTGCGCAGGCCGGCCCGCTCGGACGTGGCGAAGCCGTCGACATCGAAGCGGCGCCGCGCGGCGTGTGTCTGCAACGGCCGCGCGGCGGAGTCTTCGCGCACGCGAATCATTTCCTCGAGCCGGAACGCCTCGGCATCTCGCAGCCGCTGGTCGAGGAGCGGCTGTCCACCTATCATCGCTGCGACCGCATGCAGCAGATGCTGGCCGCGGGCTCCGCGCACGGCCGGATCGCGTCCGACGCGCTCCAGGCGATGCTCCGCGACCACGACGGCCTGCCGGAGTCGGTGTGCCGTCACCCCAATCCACGCCTGCACGAGCCCGATCGGTATCAGACCGTGGTGTCCATGATCATGGATCTGCACGCGGGACGGGTCCTGGCGGCGGCCGGCCCTCCGTGCGTGAATGCCTTTGTCGAGTACGTCGTGTAGCGTTCGTCGGCATCGGCGCTCACCTCGGTTGGGGCGGACCCATCGGGCCCGGCGGTATGATGGGCTGCACGGGGATGCGGTCGACCGGGCCGCGCGGCACAGGGCGCCACGTGGACCAAGGCGTCGGTGTCGCGTAGTGCACGCGGTGGTTGCGCAGACCAACCTCACCTTCGATGGCAAGCGTCGCCCCGGCGCGGTGGCGCACCTGCATTTCGACGTGAATCCTGGCCGTGGTCTGCGGGGATTCCGCGGGTGCGCCCAAGGCCGTCAAATATGTGAAGGTCACGCTGTCGATGTTGGCGGACAGGTTGTTGACGCCGGTGTTGACCCGGCGCTCCACCTCGCGCTGCCGCGGATTGTGTTGAAACGTCACTTCGTAGACCGACGCGTGTCTGTAAGGGTTGCCCCTGGGGATCCTGACCCTGACACGAGTTGGGCAGAGGAGCGTCGGTGCGCACGCCGGATCGTCGACCACGGCTTCGGCCCACCGCAGTTCCTCGGTGATGCGCTCGAGCCCGCGCCGGGCCGCCTGGCTCACCTCGATCCGGCTCTCCGTCAGCACGAACGCGCGTCCCACGACCCTCGTGAGCCCCGCGGCGGCCGCGACGACGGTTGCGGCCAGGCTGAGCGACAGGATCACCTCGAGGATCGTCCAGCCGCTCTGGCCTGGACCCTGCGCGAGTACGCGCGGCGTTTTGGCTTTCCGCTTGCCCACGCCAGCCCCACCGCCCCATCTGTCAATGCACTACGTTCATCGGCAGGTTCGGGCGGGAGTTACGGGGCGGCGTCATGACCGGCGAAGTGGCGGCCGTCACCGCGGCCGTGGCCTTTGGGCTCAGCACCGTCACGGCTCGGCGCTTCATGGATGCCGTCACGCCGGAGGCCGGGGCGCTGGTCAGCATCGTGATGAACGTGATCACGTTCTGGACACTGGCGGCTGTGGTGATGCTGCGAAACGGCGCGCCGCCGCTTCCCGCGCAAGCCCTGATCCTCTTCATCGTGGGTGGATTGGCGGGGACGCTGGTCGGCCGGAATCTCTCCTACCTCAGCATCGAGCGGATCGGTCCATCGCTGCTCGTGACGATCCGGCTCAGCCAGACGATCGTCACGCTGCTGTTGGGACTGGCGTTTCTCGGCGAGCTCCCTCGGCCGTGGCAGCTTGGGGGGCTGGCGAGCGTCCTCGTTGGGCTGTGGATCAGCCTGCGGTCACGCGGGGGTGACGGACCGGTGCGAGGCGCACCGGCGGCACGCCGTCTCGATCTGGCCGCGCTCCTGCTTGCGTTTGCGAGCGCAGCGGCGTTTGCATTTGGCGACACCGCACGGCGTGCTGCGCTGATGATCGTTCCCGCGCCGGTGCTCGGCGCGGCCGTGGGGTCGTCGGCGGCGCTGGTGGCACACCTCATCTGGTCGATCACGCGTCACTCCGCGCGATGGCCCGCGGGCCCGGCGCTGCGGAGCGTCGATCTTTGGACCAGCGCGCTCTTCAATACGTTGGCGATTCTCTTGCTCTACACTGCTCTACGCTCCGCGCCGGTCGCGGTCGTCTCGACCCTCTACAACCTGCAGGTGCTGGTGGTGCTCGCAGGCAGCCGCCTGTTGTTGGGCGACCGCGAGCCGGTCGGCTCCCGTTTGATCGGTGGATCGGTGCTGACGCTGCTGGGCACGATCATGATCTTGATGGGATGACGTGACGGAGCGATTTCGACTCGGGCGGCAGTTAGTGGGGATGCGAGTGAGGCAGGTCTTGCGGCGCGCCCTCGGCGGCGACTTCCTCAGCCAGCAACTGCTGCATCCGCGCGGACGCCACCGCCGGTGTCTCCTGTCCCGGCAGGACCACGCCGCCGGGGCGGCGCATAAGTGGGCCTAGGTTGTGACATCGATCGGGGGAATCCACCTGTCGGCGTGGCTCTACCTGGTGCTCGCGCACCTTGTCGCGGACTTCCTGCTGCAACCGTACGAGCTGGTGAAACTCAAGAACCGGCCGCTGGGTCTGACGATTCACGCGGTAGTGCACGGTGTGATTACGGCGATCCTGGTCGCGCCCGTGCTGCCCCGGTGGGGGCTCATCGTGCCGATCCTGGTCGTCGTGCACTACCTGCTGGATTGGTTGAAGGTGGCCAGGGGACCGTCGGCGGGGCCGGTGTCGCTGGTGGTCTTTCTGGCAGACCAGGCGGCCCACCTGACCGTGCTCCTGCTGGCGGTGCTGGCCTCGGGTCTCTCGTTCGACGCCCAGATTGTGTATGCATCGCCGGCGGCAACGGCCGTGCTCTACTACGCCATCCCATACCTCGCCGTGACCGTCGCGGGCGCGATCCTCGTCTACCAGGTCGCCTTGGCGTTTCGGACACGGTCCGACCCTGGACTGGTGCTGGTCTGGCGGGAGCGTGTCGCAGGCATGATCGAGCGAGGCTTGGCGCTCACCGTCGTGTTGTTCCTGCGACCGTCGCTCTGGCCGGCGGCGATCCTGCCTGCGCTGATCATCGCGTGGCCGGCGCGACAAGCGCGAGGCCGGTGGATCGAGGCCGCCTGGAGCGTGGGGTTCGCCTTTGTCCTGGGGCTGCTGTTCAGAACGTGGACGTGATCGGGCAGGTAACTCCCGCGAGCAGCGGGTAGTGTAGTAAGGACAAAAGATCTCTGGAGGATCACGCGATGGCGGAACGAGACGACATCGTCAACAGCATGGCCTCGCTGGCGATGTTTGCCGATCTCTCGCGGCCGCAGCTGGAAGCCGCCTCACATACGTTTGAAGAGGAATGGTTCACGGACGGCCAGCGGATTCTCCGGCAGGGCTTCTCCGGCTCGAACTTCTACGTGATTCTCGAGGGTGAGGCCGCTGTCCGCATCAACGGCGAGACGCGCGCGGTCCTGATCCGCGGGGATTTCTTCGGCGAAGTCTCGGTGCTGCTGGGCGAGCCCCCTACGGCGGACGTCGTCGCGCTCCGGCCGCTGCGGTGCATCGTCTTGCCAGGGCCGGACACCGAGTCGTTCTTGGTATCGTATCCGCGAGTCATGTATCGGATGCTCCAGGCCCAGGCCCGGCGGCTCCGGAACGCCAACCTGTGGCGGGGTTGATGGAACGACCTTTCCCGCCGGGGCGCTACCCGGTCGTTGTCGTC
This sequence comes from bacterium, assembly GCA_041497675.1. Classification (GTDB taxonomy): domain Bacteria; phylum Sysuimicrobiota; class Sysuimicrobiia; order Sysuimicrobiales; family Humicultoraceae; genus JBGPNN01. Next base: position 29,310 of record JBGQGY010000001.1, read on the forward strand.
GGGAGCGGTCCGGGCGGTCTGCAGCTGTCCTATTCCCTTCGCCGGCTCGGCGTCGAACACGCCGTGCTCTCGGAGGATCCCGGCCCCGGCGGCATGTTCCTGCGCTACCCGTTGTTCCAGCGCCTCAACACCTGGTCGAAACCGCATGCGCCTGCGGAGCGCGGCACGCGACCCTACGAGTGGTACGACTGGAACAGTCTGGTCGGGGACGTGCCCGAGCATCGGTCGACCGTGAGCGAGTCGATGGAGGGCGTCTCGTATTTCCCCGCCCGGATCGAGATGTGCCGCGGCCTGTCGACGTTCGCAGCGCGGGCGAACATCCAGGTGCGATACGAGTGCCGCTGGGAGGGCACCCGGCGCGAGGACGGAGGGTTCGCGCTGCAGACCTCCGATGGGGAATACCGCTGCCGGGTGGCGGTGTTTGCGGTCGGCATGGCCCAGCCGTGGAAGCCGCCCATTCCCGGTCTGGAGGACGCCCCACACTACGTGGAGACGAAACCGGCCCGCGAGTACGCAGGGAAGCGCGTGTTCATCATCGGGAAGCGGAATTCAGGGTTCGAGATCGCCGATGCGCTGCTCCCGTGGGCGCAACGCATCATGCTGGGATCGCCGCGGCCGCCGGTCATCTCGATCTTGCATTCGGGCGCAGGCGTCAAGGCGAAGTACCTCGTGCCCTTCGAGGATCACATCATGGGCGGCGGGGTGGCCGTCCTCGATGCGTCGATTGAGCGCGTGCAGCGGGACGGCGCGCTCTGGCGCGTCTTCACGTCGGGCCCGGCGCTTGGGCCGATGCCATTTGAGATCGACGACGTGATCGCCGCCACCGGTTTCACGTCGCCACTCGGCGATTTGCCGACGCTGGGCGTGGCGACATTTAATCACGGCCGGTTGCCACGGCTGACCCACTACTGGGAAAGCGCCACAATGCCCGGGATCTATTTTGCGGGGACGATCACGCAGGCGGCGCCCGGGCTGCGGAAACATGGGGCCGCCGGCAACTCGGCCGCCGTGGGGGGGTTCCGTCACAACGCGCGCGTCCTGGCGCACCACCTGGCGCGCGAGCACTTCGGCGTCCACGTGCCGGCCGCAACGCTGCGGCAGGACGCGGTGGTGCCGTACCTGTTGTCCGAGGTCACGCGGGCGCCGGAGCTGTGGAACCAGCAGGCGTATCTGGCGCGCGTGGTCTGCGTCGATCGCGAGCGGGGCGTGTTCGACGACGGCATTCAGCCGCTGGCGGCCTTTGTGGACACGCCCGGCCCGGACGCGGTCGCGGTCAGCGTCGAGGTAGACGCGAAAGGTGAGATGCATCCCGGCGTCTACGTGCGGCGGGACGGGCAGACCAGCGAGCACGTCCTGTCGGGCGATCCGCTGTTGAACTTCGAACGCGACCGGCATCGCGCTGAGCTGGAGAGCGTGCTGAAGGAGCTCGTCGCGGCCGGCTGAGCGCGCCGGCCGGCGCTAGTGGTGGTGGGCTTCGCCCGCACTGCGCAGCCGCCGCGCCATCTCGCCCAGCATCGCGACGGCGATCTTTGGATTGCGTTCCAGCAGTTGAATGAAATCCCACGAGGCCAGCGCCAGACACACCGTCGGTTCGATCGCCACGACGTGCGCCATTCGGGGCGACTGATCGAGCACGGAGAGCTCGCCGAAGAAGGCGCCCGGTCCCAGCACGGCCAGCTCGTCGCTGCCACGCACGACCCGGGCCCGACCGCGGATAATCAGGTAGAAGCCGGTGCCGATCTGTTTCTGGCGGACGATGTACTGCCCCGGCCCGTACTCGATGACCTCGGCTTTGGCGGCGATCGCGCCCAGGGCGCGATCCGAGAGGCTCGAAAACAGGGCGACCTTACGGAGGTATTCGACCTTCGCCTTTTTCGTCAGCGTCATCGTGCGACGGCTTCGACGGGATGAAGGACGGTCCTGCTATTTTGAGAGATCACCCGGTGTGAATGAATGCAGCACGCGGTCGCACACCTTCTGCCGGTCCCGCCACGCGTTCAGGGGCGCCGCGCACACGACGTAGTGCAGGCGTTGCGGACCTGTGATGAGGACGCCCACGGACGCCCATTCACGGCCGCGCGTCGACCCGGTTAGCTCAAATCGATACCAGGCCACCTGGTCGGTACTCGCGTCCGTCCGCTGGAACCCGGAGACGCCGTGCATGGGGAGGAGCGACATCGCGAGGCGCCGCACCTCGTTCTCGGGCAGCGGCCCCGGTTCGGGGCGCGTCATGATCACGATGAATTCTGTCGCGGTGGTCTCCGGGGTCTCGCCCGGCGGCGCAGGGTTCGGGAGGAACCAGATTCGCCGGCCGTCGTCGGTCTCAATGGTGTGCCATGCGCCTGGGCGTTCAAGCGAAAAGCCGTGCCGATCGCTCGCGTACCGCTGGAGGGCATCGGTGCGTGCCGTTCGCCCACAGCCGGCGGCAATGATCACTGCCATGAGGAGGAGGAGGGCGGCGAGGGCGGGCACACGGCTCACAGCCCGTGGTCTACGCCACGGCGAAGCCCGGCGCCTGCTTGCCTGTCCGCCGGCAGCGCGCGATGATGACGGCGGGGGGAATCCGAGATGACCGAGGTCCGAGTCGATGTCACCGCCGCGCCGCACCTGCGCGCGGCGGTGGTGGAGGCCGAGGGCGTCACCGTGACCCAGCACGATGCGGCGCTCCGGGCAGAGATCGACGAGGTCACCGCGCGTGTACGATCCGCGTACGCCGGCCGCCAGCCATCCGAGATCGCCGGTCTGCGGCCTGCGCGAGACCTGTACCATCGCGTCGGGGTCGATCCCACGAAGCTCCGGCCGTCGTCGGAGGCACTGCTGCGGCGCGTGCTGCGCGGCGATGGGCTGCCGGTCATCAACTCGCTGGTAGACATCAACAATCTGTGCTCGCTGGAGTTCCTGCTGCCCATCGGTCTGCACGATCTCGACGCGGCCCGCGGGGGACTGGTGCTGCGTGTGGGGCGCGCAGGCGAAGGTTACGACGCGATCGGGAAGGGCGCATACAGCGTCGAAGGGCGCATCACCGCGGCCGACGATGTGGGACCGTGTGGCAGCCCGACCAGCGACTCGCAGCGAACGATGATCACGTTGACGACGCGGCGGTGTCTGATGATCATCTACGCGCCGCTGGGCCACCCGACCGCAGCGCTCGAGGCGCACGCTGCGACGGCGGCGGCGAGGATCATGCGGTTCGCCGGCGGGGCGATCCTCCAAGCCCGGGTATTGTGAGGATCACGCTTTCCACTTGATGCTGCAACCTTTTGGCGGCGTCGCCGACGTCGCCGGGTCGCGCCCCGACAGCAGGGCGTCAACGGCGTCCCGCAGGTAGCGATGGGTGACCGCGGCTGGGTCTTCCATGTTGTCGTCCGGCGCGCCGTGGTAGCGCAGCACACGCTCGCGGTCGAACAGAAAGATTTCGGGTGTGCGGGTGGCGCCGAACGTCTTCGCCACTTCTTGAGTTTCGTCGAACAGATAGGGGAACGGGTAGGCTTTCTCCCTCGCGCGTGTCTGCATGGCCGGGAACGAATCATCCGGGAAGGCCACCGGGTCGTTGCTGCTGATCATGACGAACCGGACGCCGCGGCCCGCGTATTCACGTTGCAGGGCGATCATCCGATCCTCCCACGCTTTCACGTAGGGGCAATGATTGCACCAGAACACCACGCCCAGGACAGGGGCGGCGGCAAGCTGTTCCGAGGATACGGTCGAGCCGTCCGTGGCGGGAAGGCTGAATGACAGGAGCCGTTCGCGGAGTCCCAGTGGCATCATGATCCTCCTGAGCGCCTGCCGGATCATCACGACCGTCGGCAGTGGGGAGAGGCGGTCGGCCTCAGTGCGGTACGTCCGGCAGGTCAACATGGCCGAACCCTGCACGCCCTCCGGCTGCAGGTCGATGCCGTCGAAGCGGATCGTCGGCGATCCCGGAAACCGATGACGATCGGCGTCGGCCTGTGAGTCGACGCGGATGACCTCGACGGCATCATCGACGCCTTCCGCGCGCAGCACGTCACGGAGCCGCGCCAGGGCCTCCGGATGTGAAGGACAATCTTGCCAGTACAGGAATTCAATCTTCATGATGCGGGCCTCGTTCTCCCGCTGCCTGTACAACGGTCGGCAACCCCGCTCGTCTTCCCACTCTCGACTCCTGCGGGTGGGGCGGTAGGAGGCACGCGCATCGCGACAGTGACCAGCCGCTTCCTCAGGGTCGTGGTGACCACGCACTACCAGCCTCGGACCGATGTCGAGCGCTGGCAGATTCAGGATCGGGTGGTCTTGCGTCTGGAGCGGCTGGGATATGAGGGGCGACCGCGGTTCTTCGAGGCCTCGGGCGGCCGTCTGGCGTTCCGCGTATGGCTCGGCCTGAAGCCCTCCCCCGATATCCTCAGAAGACTCCAGACGATCGACCAATGACTGCCGCGCCCTCACCGCTCGAAGGACTGTTGGGTCTGGCCGGCGCCGTGCTGGTCTTTGCGGCCTGCGCCGCCGTAGGCGGCCTAGCCGCCGCATTCGCCACGGCCAGGCCGCGGCTGCGGGGGCCAAGGCGTCTGGTGGTCTACGGCGTGCTCTGCGGTGTGTTCCTCGCGATGGGGATCGCGCTGACACGCAGCGAGGCGCGCGCCGTGGTCTGTGGATTCGCCATTCTGCCGTTCGTCGTGGGGTTCGTGATGGCGCGCGTTGATCTCCGCCGGCAGGCGGGGTGAGCCGCTATCGCGGCTGGCAGTTGAGGCAGTGGTTGGTGACTTGAAGCACCATTGTGCCGTAGACCCGGCCCAGACCGGCGATCTCGCTCGTCCCATTACTGGTGACCTCGCGCCAGAACGGCCGTCCCTCGATCGTGACAAACGTCAACCGGCTGCCGACCTGGCCCCAGTCGTAGAACAGCGTGATCTGATGGACAACACCGGTGTCGTCGACGACGGTCCTCATGGCGTACGGCGGACCCGGTCGCACGATCTGCTGACGCTGGCTTGGGGCGAAGAGCCACTTGGCGAACGCGCGCCGTGCCGTCTGGTCCTTGAGCAGCGCCTGCTGGTGATATTTCGTCATGATCTCGGTAATGATGTCCTGGCGCACGGCGCCGAGCACGTACCTGCCGTCGTTGCGATCCTCTTGGAGAAAGATGTCCAGCGTGGGCACGAACTCGGCCACCCTCTGCTCGTTTTCGATGATACTGGTCAGGATGGATCGGACGGCTCCGGAAAACGGCCGGACCAGAAAGGGGAGGTCGAGCCGGGTGATGGTGGCTTTCCGTATCCGTGGCTGTCCGTTGGCCGATCGCGACTCGAAGAGCGTGCCCACAGCGTGCACAGGAACCTGCCCGGTGGACAACGCCATGTTCAAGCGAGCCGTGAAGTCTGCCGTGAGCGTGTACGGGAGGGTGTTGGGCTCGGTGATGACCTTGGCCAGCAGGCTGTCGACGGTGACGTCTTGGGCCCCTGCCACGCCGACACACACGAGCACACAGACACACAACATCATCGCCTTCCGGCAGGCGACGGTGCACATAATAGAGCTATTATAGCGCACCCACCGTAGGGGGGAAGGGAGGGCGCGCCGCGACCTGGGCATAACATGGAGTGACCGGTCGGGGGCGCGAAGGGCGGCCAACATGCGGTACACGGATGCCGATCTGAGGTTTCTGGCGCTGGCGCTGTGGCGAGACGACCCGGCGGCCGCGGAGGAACGACTGCGGGAATGGCGCGCCGGGCCACAAGCCGTGGACGCCTGCCTGGATGACGAACGGGTCTTCAACGCGCTGACCGCCGACGATCGCGCGGTCATCGCGTTGTCACCGCGCTTCCTGTTTACCCTGCTGCTGCGCCGGATCCGGCGAGACTTGGCGTCGATTCCGTACACGGTGGAACGGATTGAACGGGATGGCCGACTGGTCGTGTTCGATGCGGGAATCGTCCACCACATGCTCGAGAACGATGACATCTTCGCCTATCTGGTCGAACTGCTCGTATCGTTCGAGCGGGCGGAGACCCTGACGGTCCGGCGGGCCACCCCGCCGGGAGGGTTGAGGCGTCTGTCGACCATGAGCATCGAAGACATGGTCGAACTGGCCGGGTTGGTCGATCAACCGCTCCGCCCGATGGTCTTCCGCCGGATCGGCGACATCGCATTGTTCACCACCTCGCTCTTCCCCGATGCGTTGCAGCACGGCCGGCGTCCGGCGGCGACCTCGGCGTACGCGCGGCCACCGATACGCCGGTGGCGTCTGGAAGACTACGAGGAGGAAGGACGCACATTCTATCGGCTCGCCTCAGAAAACCTGCAGTCGAGCCAACCGGGGCTTGCCCGCGTTCTCGCGCGGCTTGCCTCCGACTTCGCGCTCGCCCGCAAACCGCTTCACGTGCTGAGTGAACGGTATATGGTCTGGGCGCGTCCGCACTGGCGGCAGACGCCCTCCTAACGCCCCCTCATCCGCACAAGTCGTGCCGGCGGTGGTACGATGTCGCCGATGCTCAAACGCGATGACAGGATCGTGGTGGCCGTTGAGCGGCTGGCCTACGGCGGGCGTGGGGTCGCCCGGGTCAACGGCCAGGTCGTCTTCATCGTCGGCGCTGCGCCGGGTGACGTCGTTCGCGCACGGGTGACGCGGGCCCGGCGATCGTACGCGGAGGCCGATGCCGACGCGATCGAACGTGCTTCCGCGGATCGGGTGACCCCGCGGTGTCCCCACTTTGGAACCTGCGGCGGGTGCGGGTGGCAGCACATCGCCTATCCGGCCCAAGCGGCCGCAAAGGAAGAGTTCATCCGCGAGGCCCTGAGGCACCTCGGCGGCATCTCGGACGCCACTGTGCGCCCTATTGTTGGCGCGACCGATCCCTGGTACTACCGGAACAAGATGGAGTTTTCGTTTCACCCCGAGGGCACGCTGGGGTTGCACCGGCGTGGGGAGTGGAACCGGATCGTGCCGGTGGAGTCCTGCTACCTGCAGTCTGATACGTCGATTGCGCTGGTACGGGCCGTGCGCGCGTTTGCGCGGCAGTCGGGGCTGCCGCCGTACGATCCAAGCACGCGCACAGGCTTTCTGCGCTCGTTGGTGATCCGCGAGGGACGCGCGACCGGCGACCGTCTGGTGGGCCTGCTGACCGGACCCGGCGCATTTCCCGCGGCCCAGGCGTTCATCGATGTCGTGCGGCAGGCCGCCCCAGACGTGACCGGGATCATCCGCGGCATCGTGGCCGGCGCATCAGACGGTGCGCCGATCACCGACATGGAGTCGCTCGAGGGACGCCCATTTCTTGAGGACGTCTTGGCCGGACTTCGGTTTCGGATCGGTCTCGATGCGTTCTTCCAGACGAACACGGTCCAGGCGGGCGCCATGGTCGAGTACGTGGTGCAGCGGGCGGAGCCGCTCGCGGGGCAGCCGGCGATCGACCTGTACTGCGGCGTCGGGACGTTCTCGCTGGCGCTGGGGCGCGCGGGCGCCCGCGTGACGGGTATCGAGGTGGTCCAGGCTTCGATCGACGCGGCGAGGATGAACGCCGACCTCAACGGGCTCGGCGGCCTGACGTTCATCAGCGGCGATGCGCGCGTCGCGCTGCCGGCCGCCGCGGCGCCGGTCGGGACGCCCGCGGTGCTCGTGCTGGATCCGCCCAGGGGCGGGGCCGGCGGCAAGGTGATGCGGAAGATCGGGCGCACCGGCGCCCGGCGCGTCATCTACGTCTCGTGCAACCCGACGACGCTGGCGCCCGACCTGCGGGAATTACTGCCTTTTGGCTATCGTCTGATCGATGTGCAACCGTTCGATCTGTTTCCACACACCTATCACGTCGAGGCCGTCGCGGTCCTCGATCGGCAGGAGGGGACGACGTGAGCGTCATCCAGGCGATCAAGACACGGCGAAGTACTCCGAAGCTGCGGCCCGATCCGGTGCCGCGCGAGGCGCTGGAGCAGATGCTCGAGGCGGCGGTCTGGGCGCCCAACCACCGGCTGACGGAGCCGTGGCGGTTCTACGTGATCACGAGTGAAGATGCCAAGCGGCGGTTCGCGGAGATCCGCCGTCGGCTCCGCGCGTCGGCATTCCCGAATCCTGATGCGCCGGAGGCGCAGAAGGCGCTGGAGCGGATCACACAGGACACGATGGCCACGCCCGCGCTGATCGTGGTGACCGTCCATCAGGCGGAGAATGAAGAGCAGCGGGAAGAGGACGTTGCCGCGACGTTCATGGCGATCCAGAACCTGATGCTGGCCGGCGTCGAGTTGAGCGTCGGCACCTACATGCGCACCGGCCCGATCATGCGCGACCCGGATCTACGCGCTCTGTTGAAGGTGGAAGACGACCGGCGCATCGTCGCCATCATCCACGCCGGTCACACGTCGGACGTCCCGCAGAAGCGGCGTACGCCGGCGGCCGAAAAGACGGTCTGGTTGTAAGGTGATCGACTAGCGCGGCGGGGTCGACACGATCCAGCGGCCGTAGAACTCCTCGTCGGTCATCTGGCTCTTGAGCCACCGGTCGACCTCCGGGACCGTGACGGCGACGGTGGCGGCGATCCGACCGCTCGGCAATGCGACGCGCACGGTGATCGTATCGAGGGCCAGCTGAGGGTTCGCGCCGGGGCCGAGGATCCGCACGATCTCCGGCCGCAGCGACACCAGACGCCCGTCGGTCGTGGTGCGATAGAGGATATCGGCGCGGCGGGCGCCGCCGCGGGCGCGACGGTCGGTGATGGCCAGCCCGAGGATCTTGAACCCCTGACCCTCAAGCGCCTTCTTGTAGGTCGTCGACAGCTCGCGGTCGAGCTCGGGTTCATGCGACGAGGACGCCTGCGGGGCCGGCGGTGAGGTGGGCGCGCCCGGCGCCCGCGGAACGGCCGGCGACGCCGAGGGCCGGCCGCGATTGATGAGCGGCGACAGATCGGGTGAACCCGGCGTCTTGATGAAGCGCTGATAGCCGACGACGGCGACGACCACCACCGCCAGTGCCACAACGATCCGCGTGCTCCAATTCACAGCCATAGATGTTCGGCGTGACCCTGACGCGTTCCTCACCGCCGACGGTACGGGCAGGAGGCCCGGTGGGCGCCGCGAAGGTTTGCGGAATGCCGCGACCCCGCGTCTACGTTGCCCGCCGGATCCCCGGGCCCGGTCTCGAGCTGGTGCGCCGTGAGGCGGACGTCGCCGTCTGGCCGACCGACGAAGTGCCTCCGCCGCGCGACGTATTGATACAGGAAGCCGCCGCCTCCGACGGGATCATCTCGCTGCTCACGGACCGCATCGACGGTCAGTTGCTCGACGCCGCGCCGCGGCTGCGGGTCGTCAGCAACTACGCCGTGGGGTTTGACAACATCGACGTCGGCGCGGCCACCTCTCGTGGCGTCGTGATCACCAACACGCCGGGCGTCCTGACCGAGACGGTGGCCGATTTCACCATGGCGCTGATGCTCGCCACGGCACGTCGCGTCGTGGAGGGCGACAAGTTTACGCGCGCCGGCCGCTGGAAGAGCTGGGAGCCGATGCTGCTGCTCGGGCCGGACGTCTACGGGGCCACCCTCGGTCTGGTGGGGTTTGGCCGCATCGGCGCGTCGGTCGCGCGCCGCGCACGCGGGTTTGGCATGCGGATTCTCTACTATGACGTCGTTCGCCGCCAGGATCTGGAATCCGAACTCGGGATCGAGTTCGCGTCGTTCGAGGACGTCCTGCGGCAGGCCGACTTTGTCAGCGTGCACACGCCGCTGACGCCGGAGACCCGGCATCTGATCAGCGGGCCGCAGTTCCGTCTCATGAAGAAGACCGCCGTGCTCGTCAATACTGCGCGGGGACCGATCGTCGACCCCGACGCCCTCTACCAGGCCCTGTCGTCCGGGCAGATCTGGGGGGCGGGTCTCGATGTGTTCGAGGTCGAGCCGGTGCCCAAGGATCACCCGCTGCTGACCCTTGAGAACATCATTGTGGTCCCACACATCGCGAGTGCGAGCGTCGAGACGCGCACCAAGATGGCGAACATGGCGGTCGAGAACCTGCTCGCGGCGCTCGCCGGCCGCAAGCCGCCACACCTGGTGAACCCCGACGTCTGGGACCGGCGGCGTGGCGTGGGAGAGAGGAGCCACGACGGATGAGGCGTCCACGGACGGCGCTGGTCTTACTGGTGGTCGTTGCGGCGCTCGCGCTGTTTTTCCGCTCGCGCCAGCCACGCGAGGCGTCGGCCCCGCAGCCGCGGACCCCGGCCCCGCAGACAGCACCGGCACCCGTGCCGGATCTCGGCGGGCGGGAGATCAAGATCGGCAGCGACACGACGTATCCGCCGTTCGAAGTCGTGGACGCCGACAAGACCATCGTCGGGTTCGATCCCGACATGATGGATGAGATCTGCAAGCGGGCCCACTGCAAGCCGAAGTTCACCACGACGGCATGGGGAGGCATTTTCGTCGCGCTGTCGCAGGGCCAGTTCGACGCGGTCGCGTCCGGCGTCACCATCAACGATGAGCGGCGGAAGACGGTCGATTTTAGCGAGCCGTATCTTCGGTACGGCCAGGTCGTGCTCGTGCGCGCCGATGAGTCGGCGATCGACGGTGTTGACGGGCTGCGCGGCCGTACGGTGGGCGTCCAGACGGGGACGACCAACGACGACAAGGCCACCGCGTTGCAGCGTGAGGGAAAGGTCGGCACGGTTCGCCGCTACGACAACTTTGCGCTCGTGGTGAAGGCGTTGCTCAACAAGGATATCGACGCGGTGGTGATCGACAGTTTTGCCGCCGATGGGTTCATCCAGCTCCATCAGGGTCAGTTGAAGAAGGTGGGCCCGCCGTTCACCAGCGAGGCCCTTGGGATCGCGCTCAAACAGGGCGAGGCGACGCTCAAGCCGGCCTTTGACGCGGCGCTCGCGCAGATGAAGGCCGACGGGACGCTCGACGCGCTCTACAAGAAATGGTTCGTGGAACACCCCCCCTAAGCCGTAAGCGCGCGTGTAACGGCGACGCCTTGCGTTGCCTCAGGCAGCCTCCGTATAATGAATGGCGCATTGGGCGCTTAGCTCAGGGGTAGAGCACCATCCTGACGCGATGGGGGTCGCAGGTTCAAATCCTGCAGCGCCCACCAACAACCGAACAATCGTTCGCTGCGACAGATGCGAGAGTTCAAAGAAACGACCGTGCGCGAAACGGTCGTTCTTTTGTCGTCAGTCCATTCTCCAGGTACGGGATGAGCGATCCACGAGCCCTTCCTCGGGTAGATTCTAGAACATCGTATTGGTGTTTGCGGCGGTTTCCGGGACTTCCTTCGAGGACGTCCCAATGCTCGACAATCTTGCCGTTCTCCAGTCGGAAGATGTCGATTACAGCCATCCCGCGGTCCCCTGGTTGTCGCACGAAATGGCTGTGCTGAACGACTAGGTCCCCTTCCGCGACCTGCCGCTTGATCGTGACCTGCAACTGGGGGAACGCGCCTGCAAAGCCGCGTACGACCTGGATGAACGGCTCCGGTCCATCGCCTGCTTGGGGATTGTGCTGCCGGTAGTACGGGCCGATGTACCGCTTCACCGCATCTTCCGGCCGCCCTTGGTTGATGGCGAGTTCGCAAAACTCACGGACGATCCGCTTGTTCGCGTCTAGCTGGCCATTCATGGTTGTCCCTCCATAACTAGGGTAGGAGTCTTGCTCTCTTCTGGCGTGTTACTCTCCAAACGATGCATACTTATCGTAGGAGAGCAAAAGGAGTGCTACAAAGCGTGAGAAATCAGGTCCACACCGGATGGATTCCGGCGTCCTCCCATCGATAATGGTCCTTAGGGCGTCCTAATCAATCTCGTTAGGAGGTCCTCAGGGTCGGAACCGGAGGACGTCATGTCAGGTTGTCACGATGTCGCGACTGTTGAGGCGGGCACGAATTCCCGGTTGCCGAGCGTTGCGCTGCTCGGGCACCACAACGTCGGCAAGTCCGTTTTATTTCAGCGCCTGACCGGCCGATTTGCCTCCGTCGCCAACTACCCGGGAACCACGGTGGAGGTCGCCCAGGGCACGTCGCGCGCGTTGGGCGGCATTCCGGTATTTGACACCCCAGGCGTCCTGGGGTTTCCCGCACGCTCAGAGGACGAGCAGGCCACGACTCGGGTGCTCCTTTTCGAGCCGCTGAAGGCGATCGTGCAGGTCGGCGACGCGAAGAACCTCCGGCGCACGCTGCTGCTGACCGTCCAACTCGCCGAGATGGGCGTGCCGTTGGTCCTGGCGTTAAACATGATGGACGAAGCCGGAGCGCGCGGCGTGCGCGTGGAGAGCGAGCGCTTGAGTCAGCGGCTCGGCCTTCCCGTGCTGCAGACTGTCGCCATCACCGGCACCGGCGTGGACGCGCTCGCCGGCGCGGTGTGTGAGGTAGGCCTGCCGCGGCTGCACCTGACCTACGGTGCGGAGATCGAGGACGCGCTGGCCGAGATCGGCCCGCAACTGCCGCCTGCGCCGATCTCGCCGCGGGCACTGGCGCTGCTGTGGCTGAGCCGCGACCACGTGATCGAGTCGTGGGCGGCGGAGCGGCTCGACAACGAGGTGTACCGGCGTCTCGTGGCGCGCCGCGAGGCGCTGCAGCTGTCCTTCACGGGGCCGATTGCCGAAGTCATCCAGCGCGCCCGTCTCGCTTGGGTCGCCGCGGTTGCCGCCTCGGTCATCACAGCCGAGGGAAACTGGTGGACCGGTCTGGGAGCGACGCTGGGACGGCTGGCCGCGCACCCGCTGTGGGGGCTGCCGATTCTTGCCGGTGTGTTGTACGGGGTGTACTGGTTCGTGGGCGTCTTCGGCGCCGGGACCCTTGTTGGTCTCCTGGAGGAACAGCTCTTCGGCGAGATCCTCAACCCTCGCATCACGGCGTGGGTGGGCCGGGTCATTCCGATCAAGGTGGCTGCCGACTTCTTGGTCGGCGAGTACGGGCTCTGGACGATGGGCATGACCTATGCCCTGGCGCTCATCCTGCCCATCGTCACGACGTTCTTCGCCGTGTTCGGTGTGCTTGAGGACTCGGGATACCTACCCCGCCTCGCTGTGCTGAGCAACCGGATCTTTCGTGTGCTCGGTCTCAACGGGAAGGCGGTGCTTCCCATGGTGCTCGGCCTGGGCTGCGTGACCATGGCCACCCTCACGACGAGAATCCTGGAGAGCCGCCGTGACCGTCTCCTGGTGATCCTGCTGCTCGCGCTGGCTGTGCCCTGTTCGGCGCAGCTCGGCGTGGTGATGGGCATGCTGGCCAGCATCTCGCTCGCAGCGACGATGATCTGGGGTGGCGTGATTGGGCTCGTGCTGCTGGCGGTGGGATGGCTCGCCGCGCGCTTGGTGCCAGGGGAGCGGTCGTTTCTCGTGCTGGAGTTGCCGCCGCTGCGACGCCCGTCGCTCGCCGGGGTGGCGGCAAAGACCGCTGCGCGGCTTGAGTGGTATCTGAAGGAAGCCTTGCCGCTCTTTCTCGCCGGCTCGGCGCTCGTGTTCCTCATGGATCGGGTGGGAGCGCTGCCGGCGCTCACCCGGGCCGCGGAGCCGCTCGTCACCGGATGGTTGGGGCTTCCTCCTCAGGCGAGCGCGGCATTCCTGATGGGCTTCCTGCGGCGCGACTTCGGGGCCACCGGCCTGTTCGCCCTAGAGTCGCAGGGACTGCTGACGCCGCTGCAGGTCGTGGTGGCGATGGTCACCATCACCTTGTTCATCCCCTGTTTCGCCAGCGTGCTGATCATCGCCAAGGAGCGCGGGTCCCGGACCGCGGCGGCGGTGACGGCGCTGGTCTTTCCGCTGGCGTTCGTGGTGGGTGGCGTGCTGTACAGAATCCTCGGCGCGCTGGGGTGGGGCTCGTGAGGGTACCCCTGATGACTTGCTCGATGTGCGGCCATGTCTACGATCCAGCCGACGCGCAGGCTTGCGCTGCGTGCCCGCTGCACACAGGCTGCGCAATGACGTGCTGCCCGGCGTGCGGGTACACCGCGGTCGACCCCAACCGGTCCACGCTCGCGCGTTGGTTCGCCGGCATCTTCGGCGGGCACACGATTGTGGGTCGGACCGGTACGCACGGGACGGAGTGGGACGGTCCGCGGCCCGACCTCATGCTTGCCGACCTATCTCCCGGCGACGAAGCTAGCGTGGTGGACTTCGAGGGGCCCGCCGCGGATAGGCGCGCGCAGTTGCAGGCGTATGGGCTCGTGCCGGGCCGCCGGCTGCGCGTCGTTCAACAGCGACCGGTTACGGTACTGCTGGTGGATCACACCGAGCTTGCCATTGAAGGGGATCTGGCCCGAGGTATCAGGGTGCAACGGCCGGCACTAACCGCGTGAGCGAACGCTCGCGAGATTCGTTAGGTCTTCCATTCGTGCGGTATCTCGAGTCACCGAGCCGTGCGAGGGAGCGCATCACGTGCCGGTTGCTTTTCCAGCATCAGTTCGACTAGAGTGGACCTGCGTTACGGGCGCGCTAGTCGCTGGCGCGCGCCGACTGGGACTGTTCGCTCTTAAGCGCCAGGTTGGAAGATCTCTGATCAGGTCCACCAGATTTTCCCCCCGCATACGAGTCGCTAAGAGAGGCACGCAATCGTCATGACACGTCTGTATCCAGAGATCGAACCGTACGAACATGGCATGTTGGAGGTGGGTGACGGCAACCGCGTGTACTGGGAGACATGCGGCGATCCTCGCGGCAAGCCGGCCGTCGTCTTGCACGGTGGTCCGGGTTCGGGATGTGTGGAGTGGCACCGCAGGCTATTCGATCCCACTGCCTATCGCGTCGTGTTGTTCGATCAGCGAGGCTGCGGGCGAAGCACGCCACACGCAAGCGCCCCCGATACGGACCTGGCGAGCAACCACACCGCACACCTGATCGCGGACATTGAACTGTTGCGTCAACACCTGGATGTCGACCGATGGTTGGCATTCGGCGGATCCTGGGGCAGCACGTTGGCGCTCGCCTACGCCGAAACGTATCCGGATCGGGTCACGGAGATGATCTTGTTTGGTGTGACGACCGGACGCCACAGCGAGTTTGACTGGACGTTCCGTGGCGGTGTAGCCGTCTTTTTCCCCGAGCAATGGGACCGTCTCCGCGCTGCCGTGCCGGTCGCCAAACGAGACGGCGATCTCGTCGAGGCCTACCACCGATTGCTGAACGATCCCGACCACACGGTCCGCCGGCAAGCCGCCGAGGCCTGGTGCATGTGGGAATCGGCGACACCCGCGTGGCCTCCGACGACTGGACTCGCCGAACGATTCACCAATCCCACCTTTGCGATGGCGTTTGCGCGCATCGTGACCCACTACGTCCGGCACAATGCATGGCTGGAAGACGGGCGCTTGCTCCGCGACGCCGGCTCGCTGGCCGGAATCCCCGGGACACTGGTGAACGGACGCTTTGATTTTCAAGCACCGATCGCCAACGCGTGGGAGCTCAAGCGCGTGTGGCCACGCGCCGAGCTCGTGATCGTTGACGACGCTGGCCACGGCGCCAAGCACCCGGGCCTCACCCAAGAACTGATCCGCGCCACCGACCAATTCGCAAGGCTCCGATAGGGTATGATGGTAACCGTGCCGGTCATATCGGGAGAGGATGTCGGGAACTCGGTCCGGACCGAGTTGGGCACCGGTGCGTCTATGGAAATTCGCAATATCGCCATCATCGCCCACGTCGACCACGGCAAGACGGCCCTCACCGACGCGCTGATGCGGCAGACCGGTATGTTTGTGGAAGGCATGAGCATGGACACCAATGCGCTGGAGCAAGAGCGCGGCATTACGATCTATTCCAAGAACACCGCCCTCTATTACAAGGGCACCAAGATCAACATCGTCGATACGCCCGGACACGCCGACTTCGGGTCGGAGGTCGAGCGGATCCTGCGCTCGATCGATTCGGTGCTGTTGGTCGTCGATGCCCAGGAAGGGCCGATGCCGCAGACGCGGTTCGTGCTCAACAAGTCTCTCGAGCTCGGGTTGAAGCCTATCGTCGTGATCAACAAGATCGATAAGACGGCCGCCGATCCCGACCGGGCGGACGGGGAAGTGCTGGAACTCTTTCTCGAGCTTGGAGCCACAGAGGAGCAAGTCGAGTTCACGACGGTCTATGCCGTCGGGCGAGAGGGGATCGCCAAGCGGTCGCTCGACGACGAGTCGGACGACTTGACCCCGCTCCTCGATACGATTCTCGAAAAGGTGGCGCCGGCGCGCCACGACCCCCATGGCGCCCTGCAGGCGCAACCCTTCAATTTGGGCTACGACGACTATCTCGGGCGGCTGGCCATCTGCCGCATCTACCAAGGGGTCGTCAAGACCGGCTCGCCTGTGTGGGTCAGGAAGCCCGACGGCCGCGTGGTGGCGGGCAAGATCACCAAGCTCTTTACCTTTGAAGGCCTCTCGCGGAAGGAAGCACCAGCCGCGCAGTCGGGTGATATTGTGATGATCGCCGGACTGCCCGACATCTACATTGGCGACACGATCGGGGACCAGCCGGACGTTGCGGCACTTCCCTCCATTGACGTGGATGAGCCGACGCTGGTCCTCAACTTCCTGGTGAACACGTCGCCGTTTGCGGGCCGGGAGGGAAAGTTCGTCACCAGCCGCCAGATCCGGGAACGGTTGGAGCGCGAGCTCGAGGTCAACGTGGGTCTGCGGGTCGACTTCGGTTCCACTGAGGTGTTCCGCGTCTTCGGCCGCGGCGAGCTGCACATCGCCATCCTTCTGGAGAACATGCGCCGTGAGGGGTACGAGATGCAGGTCTCGCAACCGCAGGTGGTGCTGAAGGAGGAACACGGCGTGACGATGGAGCCCTACGAGGAGATGACGATCGACGTCCCGAGCGAGTACCGGGGGACGGTGATCGCCAGGCTTGGGCCACGCGGCGCGATCTTGAAGGACCTGAAGGCGCACGAGGCACGCGTCCGCATGATGTTTGAGGGCCCCACCCGTGGCGTCATCGGCTACCGCAATCAGTTTGTCGTCGATACGAAGGGGCGGGGTATTCTGGCATCTCGCGGCATCGGGTTTCGGCCGTACAGCCGTGAGCTTCAGAAGCGTCGCGCCGAAGGTTCAATGGTGTCCATCACGCAGGGGAAGGCCGCGGCATTTGCACTCGACAATTTGCAAAACCGCGGGACCCTGTACATCGGTCCGGGCACCAACGTCTACAAAGGCATGGTCGTCGGCAACACGTCAAAGGGCGATGAGATGTTTGTCAATCCCGTGAAGGGCAAACACCTGACGAACATGCGCGCGTCGGGCTCCGACAAGGCGATCCAGCTGGAGCCGCCGAAGGTGCTGTCGATCGAGACGGGCCTGGAAATCATGCAAGAGGACGAATACTTGGAAGTCACCCCCAAGAGCGCGCGGCTCCGGAAGCAGCAGCTCGCGCGGTAACGACCCAGGAGGGGATACGATGAAGTACCGCTTTCATCACATCCACGTGATCTGCCGCGACCTGCCGGCCAGTGAGGCGTTCTTCGCGAACGACCTGGGGGCCACGCTTGTTGAGCGCCGCAAGTTTGGGACTGCCGATGGAGCGATCATCGACCTCGACGGGACGCGCATCTACCTCCGCGCGCGCCGGGAGGGCGACGCCATCACGGGTGACTCCACCAACGCGCGGTTTGGTTACGACCATATCGGACTTCAGGTCGACGACCTCGATGCCGCGTACAAGGCCCTGTCAGGGAAAGGGTACGTCTTTTTCATGCCTCCCCAGCAGCAAGGGGACATGCGGATCGCGTTTCTCAAAGGACCGGACAACATCACCATCGAGCTCCTCCAACCCCTCGGCTGACTATCGCTTCAATTTCCCTCAGTCGAGCGCCTCGTCCTTGACGGGAACAGTGTAGTTGAGTCCGAGCCGACCGCCGTCGGCGTAGATGGTCTGGCTGGTGACATAGCTCGCATCCGCCGAGGCGAGGAAGCAGGCGACGGCGGCGATCTCATCTGGGTCGCCGATGCGCCCGAGCGGCGTGCGCGTGAGCAGCCGGCGTTTTGCCTCTTTATCGGTCGCCACGGCCTGCAGGATTTCGGTCTGGATGGAGCCGGGGCCGATGGCGTTCACCCGAATGCCGAACGGCGCGAGCGACAGCGCCATGACCTTCGTGAGTTGGTCGAGCCCGCCCTTGGACACGCAATACGGCACCTGGTTGGGAATCGCGACGACGGCATTAATGGAACTCATGTTGATGATCGTGCCGGGAGGCCTGCCCGCCTTCACCTGCGCCACCATCTGTCGTGCCGCCGCCTGACCGACCAGGAACGCCCCCTTGAGGTTGGTCCGGAGTACGCGATCGAAGTCGGCTTCTGAGACGTCGAGAAAATCGGCGGAATGGACGATGCCGGCGTTGTTGACGAGGATGTCGACACCGCCCAGCGCCGATGCCCCAGCGACCAGCCTGCGCGCCTGGCCCGCGTCACCCACGTCGGTCATGATGAAGCGGCAGCGGTCGCCGAGCGCGGCCGCACTGGCCTCGCCGGTCTTCTGGTCGATGTCGCCGATGACGACCCTAGCGCCTTCCGCGACGTAGCGCTTGGCAATCGCAAATCCGATCCCGCGCGCCCCGCCGGTGACGATCGCGATCTTGTTGTCGAGTTTGCCCATGGGAATCTCAGTTCAAGACCCGTATTGCGCGCACCTTGTGGCGGCGTGAAACGGCCGCCCGGTCACAGGAGCCGGTGCACGCCGGACGAATTGAAGGTGCATGGAATTCTATGACGTCATGCGTACGACGTTTTCCGCGCGTGAGTTCACCGCGGATCCGCTCCCAGATGACACCCTCTTCAAGATCCTGAACGTCGCCCGATTCGCGCCCAGCGGCGGCAATCGGCAGGGGTGGCGCGTGGTGGTCGTGCGCGATCGCGCCACGCGTGAGGCGATCGCCGCGCTGAACGCCCCAACCGCCAGACGCTATATGGCGCAGGTGCATGCCGGCGAGAACCCCTGGAACACCATCGATCCCACGACGGTTGACGCGGCGACCATCGAGCAGACGCGGGTGCCGGCGCGGATGACCGAGCCGCTGCTCACGGCGCCGGCGGTCCTCATCCTCTGCGTCGATCTCAAGGTGGTGGCGTCGACGGATCAATATTTGAAACGGGTCGGCATCGTCAGCGGGGCGTCGATCTATCCCTTTGCGTGGAGCATCCTGCTGGCCGCGCGGCACGAGGGGTTTGGAGGCACCATCACCACGCTCGCGATCGCGCAGGAACCGCAACTGCAGTCGCTCCTGGGTATCCCCCCGCACGTCGCCGTATGCGCCATCATGCCGCTCGGCCGTCCGGTGCGCCAGCTGAGGCGGCTCAAGCGGAAGGCGGTCCCGGAATTTGCGATGCTCGAGCGCTGGGGTGGTCCGCCGCTGAACGTGGCCAGGCGCTGATCCAGCGGATCTTCGGGTATGGGGACGTATCTGCTCAAACGTCTACTGGGAAGCCTGCCGCTGATGCTGGGCGTCTCCATGCTCGTCTTTGGCATCCTCCAGGCCATGCCGGGCGGCCCCCTGGCGGTCTACCTGGACAATCCCTTCATCACCGGCAAAGACCTGGCCCTGCTCAAGCACCAGCTCGGTCTCGACCAGCCGGTGCACGTCCAGTACGTCAAGTGGTTTAGCGCCTTTCTGACCGGCCAATGGGGGATCAGCTTTTCGTCGGGCGAACCCGTGGCCAAACTTATCAGCGCCCGGTTGCCCGCGACCGTTCTCCTGATGGGCACCGCCTTCGTCATTGCCACGATCTTTTCGGTCACGACAGGCGTGTACAGCGCCGTCCGACACTACTCTGCCTTCGACTATAGTGTGACCGTCTTCTCACTCCTCGGGATCTCCATGCCGGTCTTCTGGTTTGGACTGATGCTGCAGCTACTGCTGGCCGTTCACCTCGGATGGCTACCCGTGGCCGGTTTTGGAGAGGCCGGGAACGTGGCGGACATCGTCCGTCATCTCGTTCTGCCGGCGACCGTGCTGTCGCTGCTGAGCGCCGGACGGTGGAGCCGGTACACGCGGGCGGGCGTCCTCGAGGTCCTCAGCCAAGACTACGTCCGCACCGCGCGGGCGAAGGGACTTCCGGAACGGGCGGTCATCTTTCGCCACGCGCTACGGACGAGTCTGACACCGGTCGTGACCATCATGGCGCTGGACCTCGCGGGGCTGTTCTCCGGCGCGGTGGTGACCGAGACGGTGTTTGCCTGGCCGGGGATGGGGAGTCTTCTGATCCAATCGGTCTCGAAGGTGGACTACCCTGCCATCCTGGCGATCCTGATGGTCAGCTCGTTCGCCATCGTCCTGTCGAACCTACTCGCGGATGTGAGCTACAGCCTGCTCGACCCCAGGATCGTGTACCGCTAACTGTTATGAGCGCACACGTGGTTGCCACTCTCACCTCCAGTCTGTACGCCGACGCGTGGAAACGGTTCGTCAGGCACCGCCTCGCCTTGGGGGGACTGGTCGTCCTGTTGATCCTTGGAGGGGCCGCGCTGGGGGCGCCCATCCTCGCACGCTACGCGCCAAATCAGCTTGACCTCCGCAACATGGGGTCGCCGCCGTCGCGCGCACACTGGTTTGGCACCGACGACCTGGGGCGGGATGAATTCAGCCGATCGCTGCATGCGGGCCGTGTGTCGCTCTCCATCGGGATATTGAGCGCTTCGGTAGCCGCGCTCGTCGGCACCACTGTTGGGGCCTTCGCAGGATATTATGGGGGCATCGTGGAAAGCGCGCTGATGCGACTGGTGGACGTGGTGTTGTCCGTGCCGCCGCTTCCCCTCGTGATAGTCCTGTCGGCCATCACCAAGCCGACGCCCCTGATCCTGATTCTGATCATCGCCGGCATCGGGTGGATGGGGACGGCGCGCTTGGTGCGGAGTTCGCTGCTCACGATCCGAGAGGGGGAGTACGTCGAAGCCGCCCGGGCGATGGGATGCAGCAGTCTGCGCATCATCCTCCGGCACGCACTACCGAACTGTCTTGCCCCGGTGATCGTCGCGGGTACGCTCGCGGTCGGCAATGCGATCATCACTGAGTCGGTGCTGTCGTATCTCGGGGTTGGGGTGCAACCACCGACGGCGACCTGGGGGAACATGCTCAAGAACGCGCAGTCGACGATGACGACCAGGCCGTGGTTGGCGATCTTCCCTGGGTTGTTCATCATGCTCAGCCTCCTCAGCGTGAATGCACTGGGTGATGGCCTGCGTGATGCGCTCGATGTCCGCTTGAAGACGTAGTGTCTATCCGAAGGGGGGCACGGACGGTGTCGAGATCCTACGCGCGTGGACGATGGCTCAGCCTACCGTTGGTCATCGCGCTATTGGCGATGGTCGTGACGATGGGTGGGCCGGGGGCGATCGGCGCCCCGAGGGACGACGAGGTGGTGGTGGCATTCGACAAAGAGCCCGACACGCTCAACCCATACTCCACCAATACATTGTCGGCCAAGGAGCTCAACGTCGTCGAAGGGTTTCATGTCACAAACGACAACATGCAGCACGTCCCGCGCATCGTGCAGCGGGTTCCCTCGCTGACCAACGCCGGTCTGACGATGACTGCCGGCAAGATGACGGTGACCTGGAGGCTCAAACCCGACCAGAAGTGGAGCGACGGGAAGCCCGTGACCTCGGCCGACGCGGAGTTTACGTACAAGACCATGACCGACCCGACGTTTCGGGTGGATAGTCGGGCCGGGTGGCCGGTTATCGAGTCCGTCAGGACCCCGGACCCATTAACCGTTGTCGTGGCGTTCAAAGAACATTACGCGGCGTACCGAGATCTGTTCAGGTACCTCCTGCCAAAGCACGTTCTCGAGGGGAAAGACCTGAATACGTTTTCGGAGTACAACCGCTCTCCGGTCACCACCGCGCCCTTTATGGTTCAGCAGTGGGTGCCCGGGCAGTTCATCGTGTTGGTCGCCAACCCCAACTACCGCGGGGCGGCGCAGGGTCTTCCCCACTTCAAGAAGATGACCTGGCGGTTTGTGCCGGATGCGAACACACGGATGAACATGCTCAAGGCGGGCGAGGTCCAGATCGCGTGGGCGGTGCCGTTTGATCAGATCAAGGCGTTGCAGGCGATCTCCCGGCTGAAGGTCGTCGTCCACCCGCTGAATGCGTGGATGCACTTTGACTTTAACCTCCGGAAACCGATGTTCCAGGACGTGCGGATGCGGCAGGCGGTCGCTTACGCGATCGACAAAGAAGCCATCGTGACTCAGGTGCTGGGCGGACTCGGGAAACCGGCCGGTCCTCCCATGACGCCGCTGTCATGGGCATACAATCCCAATGCGTACAGCCAGTACAAATTCGACCTCGCCAAAGCCAGACAGTTGGTGGCCGAGGCCGGATGGCGACCGGGTCCCGACGGCATTCTTCAAAAGGACGGCAAACCGTTTACCTTCGACAATTGCCACAACATCGGCGATGCGACGCAGGAGCGCGTGCAGCAGGTCATCCAGGCCATGCTTCGACAGATCGGTATGAATATGGAAATTCGAAACTTTTCCCCAACGGTGTACGGTGGGATCCGGTTCCGGGGCGAGTGCGACACGCTCTTTCACCGCTGGATCGTCCCCGCAACGCCGGTGCTCTCGATCTTCTACGCCGCCGACGCCACGCCGCCGAACGGGCTCAACCAGGTCTTTTACATCAACGCCGAGATCACGGATATTATCAAGGAGGCTGAAGGCACCGTCGATCAGCCGAAGGCCAAAGCGTTGTTCTGGCGGGCCCAGGAGATTCTGGCGCGCGACTTGCCGACAATCCCGATCTACTACCTGGTGGGGGCGCAGGCGACGACAACGCGGCTGACCGGGCTCGTGGGCAACCCGACCAACGACGGCGACGGCTGGAACTCAGAAGTATGGAAGATGGGGCCCTAGCAGATGGCGAAGATCGCGATCGTCGGCTGTGGTGGAATCGGGGGTCTGGC
Organism: bacterium; assembly: GCA_041497675.1. GTDB lineage: Bacteria > Sysuimicrobiota > Sysuimicrobiia > Sysuimicrobiales > Humicultoraceae > JBGPNN01. Next base: position 52,143 of record JBGQGY010000001.1, read on the forward strand.
CGGATTCTACATGGCCCAGGCGGGCGAGTCTGTCGTCTTTGTCGACCAGAACGCCGACCATGTCCGGGCGATCCGCGACCGCGGCCTCTCCGTGAACGGCGTGTACGGGCCGATGTCCATTGGTCCCCAGCGCTCGTACACGCCAAGTGAGATTCCCGAACCGCTCGACGGGCTGATCTTTCTCGCATGCAAATCGCAGCACACGGCCGCGGCCGTCCCGCCGTTACTACGGTATCTGACCCCACAGACGTGCATTATCTCGCTTCAGAACGGCATGAACGAAGACACGATTGCCGACGTCGTCGGGCGTGAGCGCACGATGGGCGCCCTGCCCGACTACGGCGGCGCGTACCTCAACCCGGGCGTGCTCGAAGCGGTCCACGAGGGAACGGTGTACGTGGGTGAGCTCGACGGTCAAGTCACCGACCGCGCGCGCGAGGCCGCCCGCCTCCTAGGGATCGGCCGGAACAAATGCGAGCTGCTCAACGACATCGTGGGACGTCTGTGGACGAAGCAGGTCTACAATTCACAGGTGGTCACGACGGCCCTCATCGATGGGACGGTCGTCCAGGTGTTGGGAAACAAGAAAGTTCAACGTGTGTCGATCGCCCTGGTGCGGGAGGCGATCCGTGTGTCAGATGCCGCCGGTGTGCGTCTGCACCCAGACCGCTGGTTCACGCCGGACCTGTACCGTGCGGATACCCCCGAGGCGACACAGCAGCTCCTGGCCGCGTTTGACCGGCTCGTCGAGCACCTAGGGGGCCACCAGGTCGGCGAAGGGCCGGGCGGCTACACGTACGTGAAGAAAGCCAGCGGGATTCATTGGGATATCGTCTACCGCAGGCGCAAGAGTGAGGCGGCCCACCTGACGGTGGTGTGTGTGGCCGACCGGTATGGCGTGAAAGTGCCGTTGAACACTCGTCTGATCGAGTTGATCGAAGAGATCGAGGACGGCAAGCGCACGCTCGGGTGGCACAACGTCGACGAGCTGACGGCCTACGCGGAGACTCTGGGCAAAGCGCTCCGCTAAGGACTCTTGTAGACGACGCCGTCCTTCATCACCAGCCGGACGCGCTGCGGGTCGGCCACGACCGAGATATCGGCTAGCGGGTCGCCATCGATCAAGATCAGGTCGGCCAGGCGCCCCGGTTCTAGGGTGCCGAGGACATCGCCCATCCCAAGCACCTGAGCGCCCATCTTCGTCGACGCGACAATTGACTGCATGGGCGTCATGCCCGCCTGCACCATGTAAACGAGTTCGCGGGTGTTTTGGGCATGCCCCAGCGCGCCCGCATCGGTGCCCATGGCGATCTTCACGCCGAGGTCGAGCGCCCGTTTGAAGTTGCGACGCTGCACGTCGAAGACCGGGGGCAGCTTCGCCGCCGTGTACGCGGGCAGCGAGTGCGGGTCGCGGTCCAGCCGCTCCTTCATGCGATGGGTGACGCTGAGGGTGGGCACGAGCCAGATGCCCAGGCGCACCATCCGCTCCAAGTCTTCCTCGTCGGCCACGGCCGCGTGCTCAATGGAATCCACGCGCGCCTCCAGGCAGATCTTCAACCCCTCACCGCCGTGGGCGTGGACCAGCACGGGTTTGCCGGCGGCATGCGCCTCATCCACCATGGCCCGCAGCTCTTCGAGGGTGAACTGTCTGGTCGTCGGGCCGCCCCGTGGAGAGCCGACGCCCCCGGTCGTCGCAATCTTGATACAGTCCGCCCCGGCGCGGATGACCTCACGAACCTTGCGCCGGCACGCGTCGGCGCCGTCGGCCGTGCCGTCGGGGATGCCGGGCAGCCGCGGAAAGTCCGAGGAGAGCCCGCAGGGCTGCATCAGGTCGCCGTGACCGCCGGTCTGCGTGATGATCACCAGGCTGATGACCAGCCGCGGGCCGGGGGTGACGCCCTGTTCGACGGCCATCTTGACCCCGAGGTCGACGCCCGCCGCGTCGCGGAACGCCGTGACGCCGGTCATGAGCGTTTCGGTCGCCCAGCGTCCGACCTGGAGAACCGCCAGACTCGGGGCGGTGTTCATACGCTGTTTGATATCCAATCCCAGATGGGCCAGGTGATCGTGGCAGTCGATGATGCCCGGCATCGCGGTGAGCGACGGGTAATCATAGACCTTGAGCCGATCACCCGCTGCCTGGAGCGACGCCGAGGGTCTAACGTCGCTGATCGTGTTGCCTTCGATCGTCAGGGCCATATTGCGCGCCGGCGGCACCCCGGTGCCGTCGATCAGTTGTCCGACCTTGATCACCATGGCGGTGCCCGTCATCTATGCGCCCTCCCGTCATGCGTCCGCGATTCGATGCTGCCGGCGCATGTATTCCCCGCAAGACTTCGTGGGCCTCTTGGAGAAATCACCGTTGCGAATACTCTCAGCGGGAGGTCTGCGATGCGCAAGTGGAATCTGGCCCTGATGAACTCTGGTGAGATTGGTGCGATCGTCAAAGAGCACTCGCTGCTGCTGGTCCCGGTTGGCTGCGTCGAGCAGCACGGACCCGTCGGGTTCACCGGCGCCGACACGTATCTTGCAGAATACGTGTGCCACCGGGCGGCTGAGAGACTCGACGATGTGTACGTGACGCCGCCGTTGTGGTTTGGGTACACGCCCTACACCAGTTTCGCGGGGACGGTGAGCCTGCGTCTGGCGACCTTGGAGGCCGTCGTCCAGGACGTCGTGGAAGGGTATCTGGCGCACGGGTTCCGTCACATCGTCATTGTCAACAACCATGGACCAAACGAGGCGGCGATCGAGCCCGTGGCGGCGAGGGTGCGGCGGCAGCACGGGGTGGTGCTCGGCGTGCTCTATCCGTGGCGACTGGCTAATCACGTGTCGGCGGATCTATACCCGGATACCCGCGCCGTCTTCGGCCACGGTGGCGAGCCGACGATTTCTGTCATGATGGCGCTCTCACCCGGAACGATCGACCCGTCGCCTCCCGGGGCGCGCGGCTACGTGAGTCCGGAAGGCCCGTTCCAGGTCACGTCGTACCGAGCGGCCCGGTTCGGCGGTTTTGAGATCGGGTTGTTCAACGAAGCGTCACACGTGCTTCCCAGCGGGGCCAGCGGGGACTGGACCGTGGCGTCCGAGGAGCGCGGCCGCGAGATTCTCCGACGCATGGTAGACTACGCGTTGCAGTTCCTGCCCGCGTTTTTGCGTCTGAGCCGCGAGCGCCGCCGCCCCTAGGCCGCGGGTTCCTCCGGAGGGAACTTCAGGGCCGCGATCTCGATGCCGGCCTCGGTGGGATCGACCGACTGCACGATGTGTCTGGTGTGATGTTCCTCGAGGTCCAGATCGGACACCACCTCGGGCGGGGTGGCCTGCGGGTCGATCACGCTGACGAGCGGGCGAGCGGGGCTGCTGCGGCCCGGCCGGCGGACCACGGCGAGGGTGCCTCCGTCCAGACGGACCAGAGTACCCACCGGGTAGACGCCCATCTCCTGCAAGAAGATCCTCGCCAGCGTGGGGTCATAGAGCGTTCCCGCGCCCGCCAGGATGAGCCGCATGGCCTCTTCGGGGGTGTGGGGCCGGCGGTAGACCCGCCGAGACGTTGTCGCGGCGTCGAATACGTCTGCGATCTGTACGAGGCGCGCGAGCAGGTGCGGACGGGGTTTGGTGCTGATGCGCGGGTATCCCGACAGGTCGTAGTTGGCGTGGTGCTCGAACGCGACGACCATCGTCAGCTTTGACGGGCCCGCGAGCCCGCGCAGCATCTCCGCCCCAAGGATCGGGTGCTGCTGGATGATGGTCCGCTCGTCGTCGGTGAGTTTGCCGACCTTGTTGAGGATCTCGTGGGGGATGCGCGTCTTGCCGATGTCATGCATCAATGCCGCGACGCCGAGCGTGGCCATCTGGTCGCGGCTGAACGCCAACCGCGGCGCCATGAACAGCGCCAGGATGCCCACGTTGACCGAGTGATGCGCCGTGTCTGCGTCATAGTTCTTGATGGTGGCGGCGCGCATGAGGCTCAGCGGGTCTTTGGTGAGGATGTCGACGAGTGAATCCACGACAACGCGGGCTTTGTGCAAGTTGAGGGCGCCGTTGCCCGCCGCCTGCGAGTAGAGTTCGTCGATGACGCGCAGCCCGGCGCGGTAGGCGTCGGTCGGCTCAACCTTGAGCGCGGCCCGCGCCGTGACCGGGTTTGCCTCGGTAGCCCCCACGGAGAGGTAGCGGATCCCGCGGTGGTCGAGGTACGCGGCGGCCCCGCCCATCTGTTGCACCTCAGCGACCGGCATGCAGAGCATGTCGACGAAATGGCGCAACTCGTGCAACTCCACGCCGCGGCGGATTTCGAGCGACAGAATGGAGCGTCGCCTGAACTCACCGAGGAGTGAGGCCAGCTGGAGACTTTCCTCGAGTAATATGGTGTTGTCCACAAAAAATGTCTCTTCATGGATAAAGATTCCAATTAATGGGCGGTCGGCCAGCAACGCCGTGACCAACTGATACGCGTCCGCGACGAAGCGGTCGATGACCCGATGGGTGCGGCCGTAGAGCGCCGCGGTTCGGCGGATCCGCGAGAGCGCGCGCAAGACTTCAACCGGTCGCTCGCGCACAATGGGGTTGAACGCGGGGTCGGTCACGTGGGTCGCGCCTGCATGCTGGCAGCCGGAGGCATGCGGTCGGGCGCCCCGTCGAAGGCCTGGATCGTGGCGACGGCCTCCCCGGCCAGGCGCCGGAGGGTGCGGGGCCGTCGCCCGAAGGCGAGCCGGTGTTGGGAGAATCGAACCAGCGCGGGGATCGCGTCTTTGGCGCGCGACCGCGCCAAAGACGCGATAATCTCCTGCTTGAGGGCAAAGGTCAACTGCATCGGGTCGAGCCGCGCCAGCAAGTGGAGCAACTTCGGCAGGGAGAGCAGCACCGCGGTGTCGCTCATCGAGAGGACGACCTTGAGACGGATCCGCCCATCGACGTCGTCGAGCAGCTTGGCCAGTAGCGCGTTGGCCTCCTGCCCGCCGATGCTGGCAAGGGCGGCTACGGCCTCGCTGCGAACACGGTGGTCGCGATGCGAGGCGAGCCGCGCGATGTGACCCATCCCCCGAGGATCGCCCAGACGACCCAAGATGTATGCGACGTTACGCGCCAGATACCAACGCCCATCGGTCGCGAAGAATCCCACGTCGTCGATGCGATCGCGGGCCAGGGTCACGATGATGTCGCAGAGCATTCGCCGAGTCCCGGCACGCAACTCCTCACCAAGGATCATCATCAGCGGCGCAACGATGCGACTGCCCAGCAGCGACAGACACAGTCGAAGCTCTTCCTCCACCGGGGTGCCGCGGCCGTTCCACAGCGTCTCCACCATCGTATTGAGGAGGCGGGTTTTCGCCACCCCATCCGTGAGATCCGCCACCGCGCGCTCGTGAGCCGGCGTCTTGGCGGCGCCGTCCCGAAGGCCTTGCAGCACGACCCGCAGCAGCGAGAAATCTTCCTGCCCGACGAGCCACGGGAGGTACTCATCGACTGATCGGATCGTGCCCACGATCTCTGACTCATCCGCCTGGTTGCGAAACATGTCGACGAGCGTGCCGATGACCTCGCGGGCGACGGAGGCCTCGTCCGTGCCCTCCATCTCGATGCGGATGCTTTCTGGCGGTCCGTCATCGGCCGGGCGCCCCGCCGGGAGGGGCAGGGAGGTGGACCCCGCGACCGCCGTCTGCGGCTGCTGCGCGTGCAGGATTTGCATCTCCGGGTCCAAAGCCAGCAGGTCGCCCGGACCCTCGCCCCCGCTGCTTTCGAGCGAGTTACGGGGCACAATCCCGACCAGTCTCTGCTCGGACAGATGGTCCAGTAGCACCCGGGCCATCGCATCGTTGCTCCCCGGCGCGGTCAGCGTGCGCTGCAGCGGCATCCGAACCGGGTCCTCGAGCAGGAGGATGGCCGCGGCGAGGTGGCTGTAGAACTGCTCGCGGTCTTCGCTGGACTGGGTCGCGATGATGCGATCGAGGTTCTTGACGACGTCGTACAGCGTCTGACTCCAGTCGAGGTGCTGGTCGTCGGCCGCGTTCCCCAGCATCGTCCGCAATTGCTCGAACAGTCCGCCAATCGCACCGGGGCCGGACCTCAGGATGTCGACGACAAACTGATGATTTTCGGCGGTCAGTTCCTGGCCGTCGCCCATCAGGTCCCACAACGCGCCCCACGACTCGTCCTGCGGCGCGGCGCCCACGGCGAGAACGATCTCCATGACCCTGATCGTCTGCACACCTGCCCGGCGCATGCCTCCGGCGATACCCCCGGACCCTTCGAGACTCACCCGGTCTTGTCTGACGATGGTCAAGAACGTCGTGATCTCCTGGGCGGTCACACCGGGGAGGACCGCGAAGCCGATGACCTTTCTGGCGTACAGGTGGAGGGCCAGGCTGGCCGACGTGGCATCCTTGAACGTCGCCTCGTTGACCTGGAACGACCGGCGGGATACCCGAACGGTGAACGGTCCGTTTGTCTCGATGTAGGTATGCAGCCCGGCGAGGACCTCGCCAATCGCCCGGTCCGTGACCGGGCTCGGGGGCGGATAGAGGGTGTAGGTCTTGAGAGCGACGGCAAAACGTCGCAGGATGGCGCTCGCCGCGGATGCCTTTGAGTCCATGGAGTTAGCCCGCGGTCACCACGCGGTCGCGTCCTTCTGCCTTCGCCCGGTAGAGGGCGGCGTCCGCGGCCTTGAGCACCTTTTCGCCGGTCGCCTCGTGGTCGGGGAAGACGGCGATGCCCAGCGAGAGGGTCACCGCTCCCAGGGACGTCCCTTGGTGCTCGACGGACAGACGCGCGGCGGCCTGACGGATCCCCTCGGCCCGCGCCTGGGCGATATGGAGCGGCGCGCCCGGTAGGATCAGGGCGAACTCCTCGCCGCCGTACCGGCAGGCGATGTCCTCAGCGCGGATACCCTTTTGGAGCACGGTGGCGAGTGCCCGCAAGAGCGCGTCGCCCGCCGCGTGGCCGAAGGAGTCGTTGAATCGCTTGAAGTGGTCGAGATCCAGCATGATCACAGAAACGGGAATCCCCGCGCGGGACGCCCGCTGCAGCTCGCGTATCAGCGATTCCTCCATGTACCGCCGGTTGAACAGACCGGTGAGCGGGTCGCGGATCGACTGGTGGCGCAGCGTCTCTCGCAGCCGCAGGTTCGTAATGGCCAGTCCGATCTGTTCGGCGACCGCGCCGGCAAGCTGCTCGACGGATTCGCTCCAGATGTCTGGGTGATGAAGATCGATCCCCCGGATCGCGAGGTGCAACACTCCAAGGGAATCGCCCTGTGAGGCCATCGGGATGCAGATGGTCGCATCCGGTGGGTGGGGCCCCAGGTGCGGGCAGGGAAGACCAGCGGTCGTCGACGTCCACGTGTGCCCCCGGCCCCGTCGGACGGCCCAGCAGTCCTCAGGGACGAACACGTGCGGGGTCGGGGCCCCGTCGCCCCACGCCGTGACGGCCTCGAGCAGGTCGTTGGCCGGCGTCAGGATGTACAGCGCACCCGACAGCTTGGGAAACAGCTGGGGGAGGAAGAGCGCGACCACCTTCGAGACCTCGTCTTGGTGCTGGCAGCCCAGCAGATATTCGGTCATCTCGCCAAGCAACGAAATCTCGCGGTTCCGCTGCTGGAGCTGACCGACCCACGCCGTGAGCTTTTCGTTGGCCTCACGGACGGCCTTCTCGGCCTGCTTACGCTCGGTCAGGTCGGTGATGATGGCGATGGAGCCGTGGTACTCGCCGTCCTTGATCCGTGGCACGGCCGTCACCAAGACGTCGATCACTTTGCCCCCGGCACCCTTGAACCGGACGTCATACGTGTCGACGGCGCCCTCCCGTCGCCGGCCGCGCGCCGCCTTGATGACCGCGTGATCGTCTTCATAAACGAAGTCCATCGTGTTCTTGTACGTCAGCCGCTCCACGGGGTAGCCGAGCATGTCGGCGAGGGCAGGGTTGACGTACTCATAGCGCCCCTGCGCATCGGTGACCGCGAGCCCCTGCGCGATCGTGTTCATGACCTGCAGTGCGAAATCGCGCTGCGCGCGCAGCTCGCCATCGATGCGCTTGCGATCGGTGATGTCCTCGGCGATGCCCACGAATCCTGTGACCCTTGCATCTTTGTCGCGGATCGCGCCGGCCTGGGCCTGCACCCAGTGGATCTCGCCGTCTGGGCGTTGGAAGCGGAACTCCAGCGAGAATTCGCGCCCTTCGCGCGTACACGTATCCCACCATGTGGAGACCAGCACGCGGTCGTCGGCGTGGATCGCCAGAGTCCAGCCGTCGCCAATGTTCTCGTCCAGACGGAGCCCGGTGATTTCTTGCCACTTGGCGTTGACGTACTCGCACCGCCCCGCCGGGTCCGTGTGGAAGATGCCCATCGGCGACGCGGCTGCCAGCGAGCGGAACCGTTCCTCACTCTGCCGCAGCGCCTCTTCAGCGAGGTGACGCGTTGAGATGTCCCGCGCGTGGGCCTGGAAGCCGGCGACGCGATCGCCGTCGAGTATCAAATGGACGTTTTGGCCCAGCCACGTCCGCCCGCCGCTCTTGGTCATCACCGGCAGTTCGAGGTATGAGGTCGGTGTTCGTTCGCTGATCTGCACGCGATAGAAGGCCCGCGCTTCCTTTCGGGCTTCGGGGGCGACCAGGTCGAGATAGTGACGGCCGACGCATTCCTCCGGAGAGAACCCCAGAACGCGCGTCACCACCGCATTCACAAACGTAAAGCGTCCTCGGTTGTCCGTCTGATAGATGATATCGGTGGCCTGTTCGATGAGGGTCTTGTAGCGGCTCTGGCTCTCCCGCAGCGCCTCCGCGGCTAGTCGCCGCTCCGTGATGTCGATCCCGAGTGAAATCGTGCCTGTGGCGCTGCCCCCGTCGCGCATCTCCCTGTTGTGCCAGGAAATGAACCGCTCCTCGCCCGAGCTGGTCAGGATGGGGCCTTCGAGTGAAGCCGGGATCCCGGCGGCGGCCCCGCGTGCGAACTGTTCCCACGCGTCGGGATACCGTGACCGCGGCACAAGGACTTCGAACCAGTCGCGACCCACCAGGTCGGCTGGGGCGTACCCGGTGATGCGCTCGGCTTCGTCGTTGGTCCAGACGATCCGGCCGGCCGTGTCGAGTTGGATGACGATGACGTGGGCGTGCTGAATCAGATCCTGGGCTAGGGCCTGGACCTGCAGAGCCGGCTGTTGGCGTGGAAGGTTGGCAACCTCGCCCATCCGTGCCGTCCTTTTTGGCATCCTGTAAAAAAGGTGTCGGGAGGTTATTCCCGTTTTGATGGAAGTTCAGGCCGCGCACAGGACTCAGCGGCACATCGGAGAACACCCGTACCCGTGCCGCGCGGATCGCTCATGGCAGCAGGGCTGGTGGCCGCCGCGACGCTGCTGGCCGTCAGCCTGGCGGCTCCATCCCCCCACGCCGCGGGTCAGAGCCCCCGTGGCATCTATCTGACCGATCCGGGCAACGGCCGGATCGTCCGGCTCGCCGATCTCACCGGTGCGGGCTGGACGACGCTCAGTATGCAGTCTGCGCCGCCCGGGACCGGCCGGCAGTTCGCGTTCCAGTCGGGTATTGTGGTCGACGGCTCGGGCCGGATTTACTTCTCCGACGTTACCAACTCACGCATCGTACGGGTCGACAACATCACGGGCGCGGGCTGGGTCACGTTTGGAAGCCGAGGCACCGGGCGCAACCAGTTCGACCTGCCGGCGGGCATTTCCGTCGATGCCACCGGCCGAATCTACATCGCGGACGCCAGCAACTCGCGGATCGTGCGTATCAATGATATGACCGGCGCCGGGTGGACGGCGCTGGGAAGCCGGGGCGCGGGACCCTCACAGTTCAACTTCCCGCAAGGCATCGCCGTGGACGGCGCCGGCCGGATCTACGTCGCGGATGCCATCAACGACCGCATCGTTCGTATCAATGATATGACCGGCGCCGGCTGGACGACCTTTGGCACGCTGGGAAGCGGCGCGCGGCAGCTCGAATTTCCCGCGTCCGTGGCGGTCGATGCATCAGGCCGTGTGTACGCCACCGACTCGAGCAACGACCGCGTCGTGCGGATCAATGACATGACCGGCGCGGGCTGGGCGACCTTCGGCAAGATCGGAACCGGGCCGGGCGAGTTCTCGTTTCCAACGGGTCTGGCGTTAGACGCCCAGGGTCGGTTGTACGTGACCGACGAGGTTCATCGCCTCGTGCGGTTCAACGACATGACCGGCGCCGGTTGGACGGCGCTCGGCAGTATGGGGAGCGGCGTCAATCAGTTTTCCTTCCCATCAGGGGTGTGTGCGGATCCGTCCGGCCGGTGATCAGCGGAAGCCTGGAAGGGCGCGAAGAAGACCGGAGATCAATGCTGCGGTCGCGTCGAGGATCGGTTCCTGACGCGCGGCGCGCGGCAACTCGAAGTGCAACGCCCGCTCAATCATCTCGGTCGAGAAGATCCCAAGAGTCTTGGTGCATGTGGCCGTGAAGAACAGCTGATCGGCGGGTTCAATCCGGAGGTCGAGCGCGGGGAACGACGGTGAGCGGCGGCGGACTGCGGCGAGGAGAAGTGGATAGGCCTCTTTCAGTGCCCACGCGTCGTTGGCACCCGTGCCCTTGGCGGCGACCTCAATGTCCTGCGCCGTGCGCGGTTCGGCGTTGCCGTGGATCTCGACGTAGAGGGGCAGGCGGGCGGTGCCCGCCGCCACCCGGACCAAGCGCACATAGGTCTCGTAGGCACTTCGTGCCCGCTCGGTCAGGGGTTCGTTGGGACACATGCGCCCCGCCCCCTCGGTTGGCCGGTTGACGTTGATGCGAAGGCCGGGCGCGGTGCCACGGAAGACGATGTAGCCGGCATGAATCTGCGCCGCGGTGCTGATGGCGATCGGTGGCGTATTGATGTCATAGGTGCCGTGTGGCGCAGCGATCACGACGCCGGTGGCCGATACCAGGTATTCGAACACCCCATCTGCGGTCCGCACGACCTCCTGCGCGTGCGCCGGCGCCGGGGCCAGTGTCAGCACCAGCAGCAACGTCAAGACGCGCGTGGGGATCATCGCACACGGCCATTCGGGTTGCGTCGTGGAAGCCCCTTCGGGTCCCGAGAGGCGGCCGCGGTTGACACACGAGTGGTTCGTCTCTACGATGGGTCGAGAGTTGCGTGGACGAGGACGAGTACGTCGTACGCCGACCAACCCTGATCGCCGGGGCGTGAGAGAGGCAGGGCCGATGGCTGAGAGCCCTGCCGGTCGGAACGGCGGAATACCCCCTCTGAGCAGCGCCGAACGGTCGTCGCCGACAACGATGACGCGGTAAGGCGCCGGGTGCGCCCGAGATCGCGCGGATAAGTGTCCGGCGCGCGCCGTGCACGAAGCGCGACCGGAAACGAGGGTGGAACCGCGGATGCCCGTCCCTTGAAGGGGCGGGCTGATGTGTTTTCTAGAGGAGGACAGGATGGCGGAGATCAGCGTTCAACTGCCCGACGGGTCGCACCAGCAGGTGCCGGCCGGGAGCCCGGCGTCGGCGCTCGCCGAACGCCTCGGTCTGCGCGGCGTCGTGGCCGCCGTTGTGAACGGCCGGCCGCGCGATCTCGCGGCGCCGCTCGAACCCGACGCGCGCGTCGAGTTTGTGACGTTTGAGGACCCGGCGGGTCGTGAAGTCTACTGGCATTCCACGGCGCACGTGATGGCGCAGGCCGTCAAGCAGCTCTTCCCGGAGGCGAGACTCGCGATCGGGCCGCCGATCGACGACGGATTCTACTACGATTTTGATATCGGTCGGCCGTTCAGCCCCGATGACTTGGAACGCATCGAGACACGCATGCGAGAGCTCGCCGTGGCCGACCAGCGCATCGAACGCACCGAGATCCCGCGCGACGACGCGCGCCGCGAGTTCGAGTCCCGGGGCGAGGTCTACAAGCTCGAACTGCTCCGCGATATTCCCGACGCCCGGCTGTCGTTCTATCGTCAGGACGGGTTTCAGGATATGTGCCGAGGGCCGCACCTGCCGCGCACAGGTCTGATCAAGGCGATCAAACTCCTGTCGACGTCGGGCGCATACTGGCGGGGCGACGAGCACCAGCCGATGCTGCAACGCATCTACGGCGTCTCCTATCCTGCGCAGGACCAACTTGACGCGCACCTGCACCGGCTCGAAGAGGCGCGGCGGCGCGATCACCGACGCATCGGGCGCGAGCTCGGTCTGTTTCAGATCCTGCCCGAAGTTGGTCCAGGTCTGCCGTTGTGGCTGCCAAAGGGCGCCACGGTACGGCGGATCATCGAACGATACATCGTCGACCTGGAGATCGCCTCGGGGTACGAGCACGTGTACAGTCAGGAGATCGCGTCCTCGCAGCTGTACAAACTCTCAGGGCATTGGGACCACTATCGCGAGAACATGTACCCGCCGATGCAGATCGACAACGAAGAACTCGTGTTGCGGCCGATGAACTGTCCGCATCACATCATGATGTACAAGCATGCTCAGCACTCGTATCGTGACCTGCCCGTCCGTATCGCCGAATTGGGCAAGGTCTACCGGTACGAGCGGTCGGGCGTGCTGACGGGGCTGTCGCGGGTGCGCGGGATGACGATGAACGACGCGCACATCTTCATGCGCCCCGATCAGATCAAAGACGAGATCATGGGCGTCATGCGGCTGATCCGGCAGGTCTACGCGGACTTCAAGATCGAGTCTGAGTGGTATCGGTTGTCGCTGCGGGACCCGACCGACAAGGAACACTTCATCGACAACGATGTGTTGTGGAATCTGGCGGAGGGGATGCTGCGCGACGCGCTGACGGAGATGGCTACTCCGTTCAGGGAGGCGGTCGGCGAGGCCACGTTCTACGGACCCAAGATCGATGTGCAGGTCCCGACGGCCTTGGGCAAAGATGAGACGCTCTCGACGATCCAGCTCGACTTCTTGCTGCCGGAGCGGTTCGGTCTCGAGTACATCGGCGAGGACGGCGCCGCACACCGGCCGGTCATGATCCACCGGGCGGTGACGAGCACGATGGAGCGCTGGGTGGCGCTGCTGATCGAGCAGTACGAGGGGCGGTTCCCGCTGTGGTTGGCTCCCGAGCAGGTCCGGGTCCTGCCGATCGCCGATCGTCACGCGGACTACGCGGCGCAGGTCAAGGGCCGGCTGACCGCTGCCGCGCTGCGGGCGGCGGTGGACGGCTCGAACCAGCGGATTTCCTATAAGATCCGCCAGGCGCAGGTCGAGCAAGTCCCGTACATGGCCGTGGTCGGGGATAAGGAAGCGGCGGCCGGCTCGGTCGCGGTGCGCAGCCGCTCGGCCGGCGACCTGGGACCGGTGTCACTGGAACAGTTCGTCGAACAGTTGTCGCAGGAAGTCGCCTCGAAAGCGTAGGTCCTCGCGCGAACAACGGGCGGGGATGCCGTCGCTGGCGGCGTTCCCCGCTCGAGTGACTTGACCCCCTACAACGCCGCCGTAGTGCGCCGATCTTTGAGGTGTGAGAGAGAAGCTGCGCGCGGGTGCATTCGTGAACCACAAGAGTTCGGGTTACGTGGCACCGGCCGTCTGGCTCGCCGTGGCGTTCGCTGGCGGGATCGTCCTCACCGAAAACGCTCCTGACGTTTCGGGCTGGGTCTGGCCGGCGGTCGTCGGTGCGGGTCTGCTCGGCTGTTCCGGCCTGATGGTGCGAACGCGTCCTCTGGCGTTGCTTGTGGCCGTTGTGGCCTTTGGTCTCCTAGGGATGGCCGACGCGGGATTCCACGTCGCGTCCCAGCCCACGTGGCCGCCTGCCGCCGACGGGCAGATCCTTACCGCCGCCGGCGTCGTGCGGTCTCCACCCGAACCGGCCGGGTCGGGCTGGCGCGCGGTGGTTGACCTGACCGCCATCGAGTCGGCGGCGCCGGACGCCGGCGGCGTCCGTGGATCGGTGCGGGTCGCCGGTCGCGGCGATCCGCCGCGCATCGACGTGGGGGATCGCGTGCGGCTCCGCGGTTGGTTCCGGGAGGGCCGGCCGCCGGGGAACCCCGGTGAACGCTCGGAGCGCGATGCCCTGAGGCGGCGCGGACTCTCGGGGACGATCAGCATGGGCGGCGGGTCCGTCGAGGTCATCGGGCGCGGCTCGTGGTCGGTCCAGCGCGCGATCGCCGCGATCAGACGCCGGATCGTGGACGCCGTCATGCGCGCCCTGCCCCCGCCGGACAACGGGTTGCTGCTCAGCCTGCTGCTGGGTATCGACGGCTTCATCGCGCCCGACCTCTACCGCGAGTTCGCTCGCGCCGGGCTCGTCCACCTCATGGTGGTGTCGGGCGCGCAGGTAGCCATTGTGGCCGGCGCCGTCGCGGCCGCGGCACGGATGGGCCGGCTCTCCCGTGGAGCCTCCGCCGCGATCACCGGCGCCGGGATCGCCACGTTTGCGGTGATGGTTGGGTGGGCGCCATCCATCGGGCGCGCGGTGGTGATGGGCGCGATCGGTCTCGCCGGCGTCGTGCTTGGGCGGCCTCGTGATCGCGGCGCCACGATCGCGGCCGGCGCGTTAGTGCTGTTGGCGTTGAACCCACCCGTGCTCTTCGACATCGGGTTTCAACTTTCGTTCGCCGCGACCTGGGGGCTGTTGTTCGCCGCCCCGGCTCTGCGCCGGCAGATCGGGGCCTGGACGGCGCCTCTTGGCCGTGTCGGCCGGCACCTGGCCGACGCCGTAAGCGTGACCCTGGGTGCGCACCTGGCCGTCACACCCCTGCTGGCCGCGCACTTCCAGACGCTCCCGCTGGCGGGGCTCGTCGCCAACGTGCTGGCCGTGCCGCTGATCGCGGTCCTCGTGCCGGCGGGGTTTGTCCTGCTCCCGCCGGTCGTGGCTGTGGATACTGCCGGGCCGTGGCTGCTCAGTTTGCTGCGGCCGGCGCTCGCGGCCCTCTTGTGGATCACCCACGTGTTCGCGCGGTCCTCGTGGGCAGCCCTGGTCACGCCACCGGTGCCCCCCGTGATTGTCGCGGCCTGGTACGCGCTCCTGGGCGGCGGCATCGCGGTGGCCTCCGGCGGGTGGAACCTGCCGCGATGGCGGCGGACACTAGCGGCAACGGCGGGGATCGTCGTGTTCTCCGCGTGGCATCTCGGCGCGATCCATCCGCCGCCGGTGGTGATCGTCACCGCGCTCGACGTGGGTCAAGGCGACGCCATCCTCATTCAGACCCCGGGGGGCCGGACGGTCTTGATCGACGGAGGAGGTGAACCCGGCGCTGCCCGAAGCGGGTGGGACATTGGGCAGATGCGCGTCGTGCCGGCGCTGCGCCGCGCGGGGGTGCGGCGGCTGGACATCGTCCTCCTGTCGCATCCCCACGAGGACCACGTTGGAGGACTGCCTGCGGTGATGGAGAACTTCTCGGTCGGACTCGTGCTGGATCCCGGCGTCCCGCATCCATCACCGTCGTACCTGCGCCTGCTCCGCATGACCGAAGCCGGGCGGATTGCCTACCGGAAGGCCAGGGAAGGACAACGCATCGACCTGGGCGCCGGGACATGGCTGTCGATCCTGTACCCTCCAGAATTCCCTCCAACGCTGGACGGTGATCCCGTCCACGCGCGATCGGTCATGGCCCGGTTGACCTACGGGCGCACGGCGGTGCTGTTTGCGGGCGACATCGAGGGACCGGTCGAGCGATACCTGGTCGATCGAGGCGTCCTGCAGCAGAGTCAGGTCTTGAAAGTGGGACACCACGGCAGCAAGACGTCGACCACCCCGCTGTTGCTCGCGCACGTACGGCCGCAGATCGCGGTCATCTCCGTCGGCGCCGGCAACAGTTTCGGACACCCCCACCAGTGGACGCTCGATGCGCTGGAGGCGATCGGGGCCGTCGTCTATCGCACCGATCACGACGGCGCGGTTCGGGTCACGAGCGACGGATCGACGGTTCGGGTGGAGACCACCCGCGCGACTGAGCAGCGAGGCGCCGGTCGTGCGCGGTTTCGTTGACCGCATCGCCGACGGTGTCGCGGTCGTCCTGCTCGAGGGCGGCGGGCGTGCATATCTTCCGGCCGGTCATCTACCGCGTGAGACCCAGGCCGGCAGCCTCATTGAGGTGACCATTTCGGCATTGGGGCCGATGCCGGCCGGCGAGGTCGCAGACTTGATCGAGCGTCTGCAGTCAGGCGAGCACCACCACCATGGGTAACCGTCCGACGCTGATCATCGGTGAAGAAGACTTCCTGGCGGAAGAGGCGCTGGGCCGTCTGATCGGTCAGACGCTGCCCGACGAAGATCGCAGTCTCAACCTCGACGTGCTCGACGGCAGCACGCCAATCGGCGAGATCCTCACGCGGCTCGATACCGCACCGTTTTTTGGTCCTGCGCGCGTCGTCGTGGTCCGCAGGCTCGAAGCCATGCGTGAAGCCGACCACGACGCGCTGGTCGCCTATCTGGACCGAGGTGACGCCCCGACGGTCGCGCTATTTGTGGCGCGAGAGCTCGATCGTCGGCGGCGATTGTTTCTCACGTTTCGCAAGGCGGCCACGATCGTCGAGTGCCGGCCGTTGCCGCCGCGCGATCTCCCGTCGTGGGTCGCAGGCCGGTTCAAAGTGGTGGGCAAGCGCACCGCGCCGGGTGCCGCGGAGAGTCTGACGGCTCTCTCCGGCGGGAATCTGCGCGATCTCGATCACGAGGTCGCGAAGGTCGCGACCTACGTTGGTGACCGACCGGTGGTGACGATTGCCGACGTCGAGGCGATTGCCACGAGGCTTGGGGAGGCGTCCATCTTTACGCTCGTTGACGCAGTGGGCGGTCGCGACGCGGCGATGGCGCTCGTGGCGCTGAACGACATCCTCTCGACGCATGAACCGTTGCAGGTGCTGTTCATGATCGCGCGGCAATTTCGCCTGATCCTGCGCGCGCAGCAGTTGGGTGCCAAGGGCGTGCCCGCGTCGACGCTATCTGAGCAGTTGTCGATTCACCCGTTTGTCGCCAGAAAGATCAGCGAGCAGGCACGTGGGTATCGGGACCCGCAATTCCCGGGGATCTTTGTCGCCCTGGAGGGTGCCGACCGCGCCATTAAGACGGGCAGCAAGCCACGGCTGGTGCTGGAGATCTTGATTGTGCGGCTGTGTGACGCGGAGCGCGCCGGTGATCGACGCCCGCCCGCGGCCTGGGTAGGCTAGCCTTGGGCGGCCTTCAGGCGGCGCATGAGCCGGGACTTCCGGCGCGCCGCGGTGTTCGGATGGATAATACCGTGCGCGGCTGCCTTGTCGATCGCCGCTTGCGCTTCGGGCACCTGTTCCGCTTTTGTGTGCCCGGTCCGCAGCAGCGTTTTGATCCGCGACCTGACCCCGGCGTTCGCCTCGCGGCGCCTGGCCGACGTGCGCAGGTGTTTGAGTCCCGACTTGGTGCGTTTTGCCACGATGGAACCTCCCGCAGCCGCGCTCGTGACGCGGCGATCCCGCGGCATTCTAGCATGTCACCCCGGCAGGGACAAGCGCTGATCGGACTCCGGCACCCATGACGGGCACCGTGCGTCTGGCTCGCGCCGCGACGCTGCTGGCCGCCGCGACGGTCGCGAGCCGCGCGCTGGGACTCGTGCGGGAGGTGGTGGTAGCGGCCCTCTTCGGCGCATCGGACGCCAAGGCCGCCTACGTCATTGGGTACTACGTCCCATTCTTCGTGCAGAGGCTCCTGATCGGCGGCACGCTCAGCATCGTGCTGATTCCGACGCTGGCCGATGTCATCGCGCGTCGCGACGAGGAAGAGTTAGGCCGCGTCACGTCCTACCTGTTTACCGCGGTCGTCCTCCTGGGCGTGGTGATGGTGGCCGTGGGGGAGCTGGTCGCGCCGTGGCTCATCCAGCTGGCGGCGCCGGGTTTTGCGGCGCGTCCCGGACAGTTCGAGCTGACCACCTCGCTCACACGGATCAACTTCCTGGCGATGTTCTTTCTGGCGCTCGCCATTTTTGCGACCGCCTACCTGCAGGCCCTGCAGCGGTTTGTGGCTCCCGCGATCGCGCCGCTCGTGTTCAACGTGGTGACGATCGCCGGCACGGTGTGGTTGGGGCCTCGTTTGGGGATCGTCGGGCTGGCGGTCGCCTGGGTGGCGGGAGCGGCGGCGCAGTTCCTGGCGCAGGCCCCCGCGCTGTATCGTCAAGGTTTTCGGTTTCATCTGGCGCTTGCCTGGAATCACCCGGCCATCAGGACGGTGGGCCGTCTTGCGTTGCCCGCGATGTTCGGCCTCGCCATCGTAGAGATCAACGCCTACGTCGACAGGCTGTTCGCGTCGTTGCTGTCCCCGACACCCGGTGTCAACGCCGTCGCGGCGCTCGACTACGCATTCGAAGTCGTGCAGGCGCCCGTGGGCATCCTGGCGATCTCAGTCGCCACTGTGCTTTTCCCCGGGATGAGCCAGATCGCCGCCGCAGGGGATCGCGTGAAGCTCAGACAGACCACGTCGCTGGGGCTGCGTAGCCTGCTGTTGGTGGTGGTGCCCGTGTCCGCCGCGTTGGTCGGTTTCGCGCGGCCGCTCGTGGAGCTCGTCTTCCAGCGAGGGGAGTTCGGGCCCGCGGCGACAACAACGGTGGCCGACTGTCTGGCCGCGTTTGCCGTCGGGCTGGTGCCCATGGCCATCTACTACGTGATCACGCGAACGTTCTACGCCATGCAGGACATGCGCACGCCGGTGACCATTGGCGCGGCGATGATCGCGCTCAACGCTATCCTCGACTACGTCTTGATGCAGGTGATGGGCGTGGCCGGCGTCGCGCTGGCCACGGCCCTGGTGACGTTTGTCAACGTGGGTCTGCTGATCGCCGCGCTGCAGCGGCGCGTCGGAGGGCTGGAAGGCCGGCGGATCGCCTCCACCGCGGCGCGCGTGATCCTCGCGACCGGGGTGGCGTTTGGGGCCGCGGTCCTCGTCTTGCGGGTCGTGCAGGCGGGGCCCGCGTCAACGATGCTCGACCGGCTGCTCGTCCTCGGCACCGGAATGGGGACGGCCGCCATCACCTATCTGGCGGCGTGTGTCCTGCTGCGGGTGGAGGAATTGAGCCTCTTGAAAGACCTGATCCGCCGGCGCTGACTATCGGGAGTCTGCGCGGCGGCCGGAGCGTGGGCCCTGTGGATCGGTCGCGGACAGTTTTCTTGACACCCGAAAATCGCCGGTGATACGCTTTGAGCGTTAGCACTCTCGAGCGGAGAGTGCCAACCGTAGGGGGCAAACGGGAATGGTGGAGCTCGACGAACGCAAGCGAGCGATCCTGTGCGCCGTCGTGGAGGAGTACACGCGGTCGGCGGAGCCGGTGGGGTCAGAGCACCCGCTGGTCCGTGACCGGCTGCGCGTCAGCCCTGCCACAATCCGAAGCGCGATGGCCGGGTTGGAGGAGATGGGGCTCCTGACGCATCCTCACACGTCCGCCGGGCGCATGCCCACCGATCGCGGATACCGAACCTACGTCGACATGCTCCTCGACGGCGAGCCATTGTCGTCCCCTGACCGACAAACGATTCGCCGCAAGATTGACGACGTGGCGGCCGAACCGACCGGTGCCGCAGGGCAGGCGGCGCGGGTCCTGGCCTCGGTGACCCAGTACCCGTCGGTCGTCGCGTCCCCTGGTTTGCAGAACCAGATCTTTCGCTCGCTTCACCTCGTGCCCTTCGGGGCGCGGAAAGTGCTCGCCGTCATTGCGACCAACTCGGGCACGTTGCGGGGGCAGGCACTCGATCTGCCCGACGACGTGGAGCCGGAAGACCTCGAGCGGCTCTCCGGCGAGATTGCGCGCTGGCCGAGGTGCTGGCCGGCGCGCCGCGACAGGGGCTGTGGATCTCAACTGGAGCCGAGAACCGTTGCGAGGAACTGCAGGCCTGCAGCCTGATCATGGCCGCCTTTGAGTGTGGTGATCAGATGGTCGGCACCGTGGGCATCGTCGGCCCGACGCGGATGCGGTACCGTCAGGCCCTGACCGCCGTGCGCTACGTGGCCGATCGACTCAGCCAGGTGCTGCGAGTCCTTGAGTAGTCCCCGGTCGGCCCGCGACCTCTACGAAATCCTTGGCGTCGAGCGCGGCGCGACACAAGATGAGATCAAAGCGGCCTACCGCCGTCTGGCGCGCGAGACCCACCCCGACGTCCGCCGCGATGATCCTCACGCCACGGAGCGCTTCAAGGAAGTGAACGAAGCCTACGCCGTCCTGAGCGATCCGGATAAGCGCGACGACTATGATCGGTACGGGCAGGTTGGCCGGGGTGGGTCCTCTGATCCCTTCCAAGGTCCCGTTGGGCCGTTCGGCGACTTGTTCGACCTGTTCTTCGGTGGGCACGCCGCGTCCGCGCGGCCCGACCGCTCGGGCCCAGAGCGCGGCTCGGACCTACGGCTCGACATCGAGCTCACGCTCGAGGAGGTGGCCTCCGGTGTCGAACGTCAGGTGACCGCCGGGCGGCTCGAGACGTGCCCAGCGTGTTTTGGTACGGGGGCCGAGCGAGGCGCGACCCCGGAGCGATGCCCGACGTGCCAGGGGGCCGGTGAAGTCCGCCGGACGCAGCGCACGGTGCTTGGCCACATGACGCAGATCGGGTCGTGCCCGCAGTGCAGCGGCACGGGCACGTACATCGCCAAACCGTGTGCGAAGTGCCGGGGCGCGGGCCGGCTGGAGACGCGGCGCGAGGTGACGGTCTCGGTGCCGGCCGGGGTTGAGCATGGGATGCACCTGCGTCTGGCGAGTGAGGGCGAAGCCGGGGCGCGCGGCGGCGCACGAGGCGATCTGTTTGTCGTCATCCACGTGAAGCCCCATGAGATCTTTGAACGGCGCGGGACCGATCTGTCCTGCGAGGTAAAAGTATCGATGGTCCAGGCGGCGATCGGTGACGAGATCCGCATCCCGACGCTCACCGGCGAAGCGACGCTGACCGTGCCCCCGGGTACGCAGCCGGGCGCGAGGCTCACGATGCGGGGTCAGGGGTTGCCGGGGGTGCGCGGCGGTCGCGGCGACCTGCACGCGGCGATCCGCGTTGAGATCCCGCGCAACCTGACGGCCGAGCAGCGTGCACTGCTGCAGGAGTTCGGCGGGCTGCGCGCTGATCGTCCGGGCAAGCGCAAGACGGTCCTGAAGAAAGTCAAAGACCTGCTGCAGTAACCCCGTGCGGTGGATTGAAGTGTCCGTGGACGCGACCCGATCGTGGGTAGAAGCGGTGGGGGACGCGCTCCTGCAGTACTGCCCGCAAGGGTTCTCGGAGAGCGCAGCCGGCCGGGCGGGTCACCGCCTGCTCCGCGCCTACCTCCCCACAGGGGTGGATGGTCGCGCGAGATTGCGGTTGCTCCGGCGAGCGGTCGTCAGGTTGGCGGGTCGACCACGCGTGCGGGCACGCGTGGTGCATGATGCGGGATGGGCGGCGCTGTGGAAGATCCACGCGCACCCGTTCCGGGTCGGGCGTGTCCTGATCCAGCCCAGCGGGGGGACGGTTCACGCGGATCGTCACGGCGACGGTCGAGCGGCCGGCGGTGCCGCTCACGTCGTGGTCAGGCTCGACCCCGGTATGGCCTTCGGCAGCGGTGAGCATGCCTCGACGCAGTTGTGTCTGTCGGCGATCGACCGGTTTGTCACACGCCGATCGGTGCTGATCGACCTCGGAACCGGATCGGGGATTCTGGCGATCGCCGCCGCGCGGTTCGGGGCGCGTCGCGTGCTGGCGATCGACAACGACCCGCTTGCGGTGGCCGTCGCACGCGCAAACGTCAGGCGAAACGGTGTCGCGCGCCGGGTCACGGTGCGCCGCGGGGAGGGGCTGGCGGGGGTTCGGCGCCGCGCCGACCTCATCGTGGCGAATCTGACAGCGGACATCTTGCCCGGGGTGTTGGACGACGTCGCGCGGTGTCTCGTCCCCGGCGGCGGGTTCGTCGCGTCGGGGTTCGGCAGCCCGCGGGTCGCGGAGGTCCGACGGCGCATTCGGGCGGCCGGGCTGCGCGTGGTGGCCACACGGCGCGTGCGTGGATGGTGCGCTGTGCACGCGGCCAGCAGGCCATGAGCGCGGCCGAGTCCCCCCGGGTCCGGAGGCGCTTTTTCGCACCTGCGGCGGCCCTCGACAGTGAGCGGGTCGTTTTTCTGCCGCGGGAGGCGCATCACATCGCGCACGTGCTGCGGCTGCGGCCCGGCGCGCGACTGGTCGCGTTCGACGGCGCGCGTGAGGTTGACGTCGAGCTCGACACCGTGAGCCCTGAGGTCGTGGCGCGGCGCCTCGGCACCCCGGCCCCGTCGCGGCGACCGATTGAGATCGCATTGCTGCAGGGCGTCGCGCGCGGTCCGAGGATGGATCTCGTCGTCCGCATGGCCACGGAGATCGGGATCTCCGCGATCCATCCGGTGCTGACGAGCCGCGCCGTGGCCGATCCGGCACCCGCCCGTGTGGACCGGTGGCGCCGGATCGCGCTGGAATCCGCCCGCCAGTGTGGACGCGCCGATCTGCCGGACATTCATCCTCCGGCGAGTCTCAGCGAATCGCTCGCGGCCCTCGGCCCGGTGGATCTCTTGTTGGTCCCCTGGGAAGAGGAGTCGCGGCCGATTGGGACGGTGCTGGCCGACCGCGCGTGTGCGACCGTCGCCGTGGTCATCGGGCCCGAGGGCGGTTTGACTCTGGGAGAGGTCGACCTCGCACGGCGCGCCGGGGGCGAGACAGTGTCTCTCGGGCCCTTGATCCTGCGCACGGAGACCGCCGGGCTCGTGGCGGCGGCGATGATCATCTACGAGCGTCTGCTCCGCCCCGCGCCACGGTAGGCTACACCAGTTGCATTTCCATGCACCGGTATGTATAATCATACCATTATGCCAATCCGTGTCAGCATCATTGGAGCCTCCGGATATGGTGGTGGGGAGCTCGTGCGACTGCTCGTCGGCCACCCCGAGGTGCGCCTCGTGCACCTGACCGCCGAGAGCCGCAAGGCCGAGCCCTACGGCGAGGTCTTTCCGAACCTGCGCGGGTTCGTCTCGCACGTCACCGAAGAAGCCAACCTCGAAGCCATCGGGGCCGACTCTGACGTCGTCTTCTTCGCGCTCCCCAACGGCATGCCGATGACGATGGCGCCGAAGTTGGGCTCCAAGGTGAAGATCGTCGATCTCGGCGCCGACTTCCGGTTGAAGAATCTCGCCACGTACAAGCAGTGGTACAAGGCCGATCATGCCTGCCCGGACCTGTTGTCGGAGTCCGTCTACGGCCAGCCGGAACTCCACCGCGAGGAGATCAAGAGCGCCCGCGTCATCGGCAACCCGGGCTGTTATCCAACGGCGGCCCTGATCGCCATCGCCCCGTATGTCCAGGCCAACGTCGTCGAGCGCAACGACATCATCGTCGACGCCAAGTCCGGCGTGTCGGGTGCCGGGCGAGGCGCCTCGATGGGCGTGCACTTCTCCGAAGTGAACGAGAATGTCAAACCCTATAACGTGGCCGCGCACCGGCACGGCCCGGAAATGGAGCAAGAAGTCGCAGCGCTGGCCGGGGCGCCAATGACCGTCACGTTCACGCCGCATCTGATTCCGATGACGCGCGGCATCCTGGCGACGGTCTACATGCGTCTGGTGCACTCCATGACCACCGCTGAGGCCGAGGGTGTCCTGCTGGAAGCGTACGCACACGAACCGTTCGTGCGGGTGCTACCGGGTGGTCTCCCGGAGACCAAAGCCACGTTTGGATCGAACTACTGCGACGTGGCGGTGCGCGTCGATCCGCGCGGCAAGGTGTTGATCGTCATGGCCGCCATCGACAACCTGGTCAAGGGTGCGTCGGGCCAGGCGATCCAGAACATGAACCTGATGTGTGGGGTGTCCGAGCGCACGGGGATCGATCGCCCGCCGATCTACCCGTAGCGAAGAAAGGACGGAGAGACGCCGATGGCGATCTTGCGGCACCAGGTGACGGCCATGGAGGGCACCGTGACCACGCCGCGCGGGTTTCGCGCAGCGGGGATTCACTGCGGCATCAAACCGGAGAAGCCCGACCTGGCGCTGATCGTCTCCGACGCGCCCGCGCCGGCCGCCGGCATGTTCACGCAGATCAAGACACGCTCCGCGCCGGTGATTATCAACGAGATGAAGTTGAAGAGCGGCCGGGCGCAGGCGGTGATCATCAACAGCGGGAACGCCAACGCCGCCACGGGGGAGCGAGGGTTCGCCGACGCGCGCACGATGTGCGCCGCCGCGGCGAAGGCCTTGGGCATCACCGACGACCTGGTGCTCGTCGCCAGCACGGGGGTGATCGGGCGGCCGCTCCCGATCGAGAAGATCACCACGGCCGTGCCGTCGCTGGTGGCAGCCCTGGGCTCGGACGGGATGACCGCCGCGCGCGCCATCCTGACGACCGACGCCTTTGCAAAGACTGCCGCCGCCGAAGTCGACCTGGGCGACCGCACGATCAGGATCGGCGGCATCGCCAAAGGGGCGGGGATGATCCATCCGAACATGGCGACGATGATCGCCGTGATCACGACCGACGCCGCAGTCGAGCCGGTCGTCCTGCGGACGGCGGTACGGGCCGCGGTGGGGAAAACGTTCAACTGTATCAGCGTGGACGGCGACACCTCGACAAGCGACAGCGTCTTCCTCCTGGCGAACGGAGCCTCAGGCAGCGCGCCGATGACCGCCGAAGACGACCGCTACGCGGCCTTCGTGGCCGGGCTCACGCACGTCGCGGGCCGGCTGGCGCGGCTGATCGTTGAGGATGGCGAGGGGACGACCCGATTGATCGAGGTCACGGTGCGCGGCGCCCGGTCCGACGCCGATGCGCGGTTGGCGGGGCGGACGGTCATGAGCTCAATGCTCGTGAAGACGATGTTTTACGGCGCCGAGCTCAACTGGGGGCGGATCACCGCCGCGGTGGGCCGTAGCGGCGCGGACGTGGATCCCGATCGTCTGGGCGTCGCGATCGGCGATGTCTGGATCGTGAAGAACGGGGTCGGCGTCCCCGCGGTCTACGCGCAGGCCGAACCCCTGCTGCGCGAGAAAGAGGTGCGCGTCACGATCGACCTCGGGCTGGGTGACGGGACGTTTACCGGGTGGACCAACGATCTGGGCGAGACATACGTGAAGATCAACAGCGGGTATCTCACGTGATCACGTCACCGGCGATCGATCTGGCCACCGAGGCCCGGTTGATCGCCGCGGGGGTTCGGTATGCCGCCGCGTGGCGGGGGAAGACCGTCGTCATCAAGTACGGCGGCAGCGTACTCGATGCCGGTGCCGCGGGCACGGTGATCGAAGACCTGGTGTTGCTGAAGGGTGCAGGGGTGAACCCCGTTCTCGTGCACGGCGGCGGTCCTGAGATCACCAAGATGCTCGAACGGGTCGGCAAAGAAGCGCGATTCGTCAACGGTCTGCGCGTGACGGACGCCGAGACGATGGAAATCGTCGAAATGGTGCTTGCGGGGCGGACCAACAAGGCCATGGTGACGATGATCGGCACCGCGGGCGGCAGCGCCGTGGGACTGTCCGGCAAAGACGCCGGCCTGCTGCGCGCCCGCAAGTTGACCGGTCCGGTCGATCTGGGTTTCGTCGGCGAGGTCACCGACGTGCACCCCGAGGTGATCCACACCATCAGTGCGACCGGACACATCCCGGTGATCGCGTCAATCGGCATCGGGCCCGAGGGCGAGAGTCTAAATTTGAACGCCGATCATGCCGCCGGCGCGCTCGCCGCGGCCGTCGGTGCGAGCAAGCTGATCATCCTGACAGACGTACGCGGCGTCATGCGGACCGATGGCGCCACCATGTCGCTGATTTCAAACTTGACCGCGGCGGAGGCGCGACGCCTGATCGCCGACGGCACGGTGTCACGTGGGATGATCCCCAAAGTCGAGGCCTGTCTCATGGCCATCGAACGGGGCGTCCCGAGCGCGCACGTCATCGGGACCGAGGTGCCGCACGCGTTGCTTCTCGAACTGTTCACCGAAGAGGGTGTGGGCACGATGATCACCGCCGGGCCTGTGGGGTCGGCCGGCGGAGCATCGATCTCCGGAGGTGCGAGATGACGACGGCCGATGTGATCGCCATGGCGGACCAGTACCTGTTGTCGAACTACCGGCGGGCGCCCATTGCGTTCTCGCACGGCCAGGGGGTGTGGTTGTTCGATCTGGAGGGCCGGCGCTATCTAGATTTCATCGGCGGGATCGCCGTCAGCGCGCTCGGTCACAACCATCCCAGACTGGTGGCGGCGATCCAGACCCAGGCGGCGAAGGTGCTCCATGTCTCCAACCTGTTTCAGATCCCTGAACAGGCCGCGCTGGCGAAATGGCTGGTTGACCACTCCGTGTTCGACAAGGCCTTCTTTTGTAACAGCGGCGCGGAGGCGATCGAGGGGGCCATCAAACTGTCCCGTCGGTGGGGCCGACGCGACGGCCGCGATCGGTTCGAGATCATCGTGGCGCAGCACTCGTTCCACGGCCGCACGATTGGCGCCCTGGCGGCGACGATGCAGCCGAAGTACCAGCAGCCGTTTGCGCCGCTGGTGCCGGGGTTCGTGGGCGTGCCGTTCAACGACATGGATGCGATCCCCGGTGCGACCACGGGCCGCACCGTCGCGATCATGCTCGAACCGGTACAGGGCGAAGGCGGCATCGTGCCCGCCACACCCGCGTATTTGCAGAGCGTCCGCGAGTGGTGTGACGCTCACGACCTGTTGCTGATCCTTGACGAAGTCCAGACCGGGATCGGCCGCACCGGCACGCTGTTTGCGTACGAGCAGTACGGCATGGAGCCCGATGTGGTCGCCCTGGCGAAGGGGCTCGGCGGGGGCGTGCCCATCGGCGCGTTGCTGATGAAAGAGCACGCCGCGGCGTTGGGCCCCGGTGATCACGGCACGACGTTTGGCGGCAACCCGCTGGCGTGCGCCGCCGCGCTGGCCGTCTTGAACACCATCGCCGACGATCGCCTGGCCGAGAACGCGGCGACCATGGGCGAACGATTCACCGCGGGGCTGCAGCGGCTCGTGGAGCGCGGGGTTGCCAAGGGCGTGCGCGGCCGCGGCCTGCTGCTGGCCCTCGAACTCAACGGCGAGGCGGCGCCGGTTGTGGACCGGTGTCGTGAGGCCGGGTTGCTCGCAAACGCGGTGCAGGCGAACGCGCTGCGGTTTGCCCCGCCGCTGACCGTCCAGGCGGCGGAGATCGATCAGGCGCTGGCGATCGTCGAACAGGTGCTGGTGGCCCAGGGGACGCAGACGGAGTCGGTCCGGAGCACGGCAACGCATTGACGCCGCATCGTTGACATAGCAGAGAGAAGCGAGGGGAGCAGAGTGATGACGGTGAAGACGGTCGCCCTAGGGTATTCCGGCGGGCTCGATACCTCGTGCGCCATTCCCTGGCTGCGCGAGACGTACGGGTGCCAGGTGCTTGCGGTCATCGTGGACGTCGGGCAAGGCGAAGACCTGGATGCCGTCCGCAAGAAGGCCGTGGCCAGCGGCGCGTCGGCCGCGTTTGTGGTCGACGTCCGGCGCCCGTTTGTGACCGACTACATCGTCCCGATGGTCCAGGCGGGGGCCGTGTACGAGGGCCGGTACCTGTTGGGGACCGCACTGGCGCGGCCGCTGATTGCCAAGACGCAGGTCGAAGTGGCGCTGGCCGAAGGCGCCGACGGGGTGGCTCACGGCTGCACCGGGAAGGGCAACGATCAGGTGCGTTTTGAGCTTGCCTACCAGGCCCTCGCGCCGCAGCTCAAAATCATCGCGCCCTGGCGCGAGTGGCACATCAAGGGGCGTGAGCAGGCCATCGACTACGCGAACGCGCACGGCGTGCCGGTCGCGGCGACCACGGCGAAGCCGTACAGCGTCGACCGCAACCTGTGGCACTGCAGCAGTGAGGCCGGGATTCTCGAAGACATCTGGGCCGAGCCGCCTGCCGATCTCTATCAGTACACGGCGGATCCCCAAACGGCGCCGGACGACCCCGCCTACATCGAGATCGAGTTCGAGGCGGGCGTGCCGGTGGGGCTGGGCGGCCAGCGCCTTGATGCCCTGACGCTCATGGACCGGTTGAATGAGGCGGGGGCCCGGCATGGAGTCGGCCGCATCGACATGGTCGAAAATCGGCTGGTCGGGATGAAGACGCGCGGCGTCTATGAGACCCCGGGTGGCACGATCCTGACCACCGCGCACCGCGACCTCGAGGCCATCACGATCGAGCGCGAGTGCGCGCACTACAAGATGCTCATCGGTCAGCGCTACGCGGAACTGATCTACTACGGTCAGTGGTTTTCTCCGCTGCGCCAAGCGTTCGACGCCTTCGTGGCCTCGACACAGCGCACGGCGACCGGGACGGTCCGGGTGAAGCTGTTCAAGGGAAGCGCGATGGCCGTCGGACGCCAGGCGCCGGACTCGCTGTACAACGCCGAGCTGGCGACCTTTGGCGAGGACTCGGTCTACGATCAGCGCGAGGCTCAGGGCTTCATCAACCTGTGGGGTCTTCCGACCAAGGTGTTTGCGAACGCGAACCCCCAGCTGATTCGGTCGTTGCGTGAGCGGGTCAAGTAAGCCGGCCGGCAAATTCCGGATGTGGGGCGGGCGGTTCGCCGCCGAGCCGGATGCCCGTGCCCTGGCGCTGCTGGTCTCGCTGCCGGTCGACCGCAGGTTGCTGCGCTGGGATCTGCTGGGGAGTCTGGGGCACGTGATTGCCCTCGGCGAGGCGCGGGTGATCCCCTCACGCGCCGCCGCCGATCTGGCCGCGGAGCTCCGGCGGATGCTGCAGGAAGCGGACGCGGGTTCACTCGTCCCCGAAGAGGGATACGAAGACATCCACTCATTCGTCGAGGCCACATTGGTCGAGCGCGTGGGCGCGGTCGCCGGCTGGCTGCACACGGGACGCAGCCGAAACGATCAGGTGGTCACGGCGTTTCGCTTGGCGCTCAAGCACGAGATCCGTCGCACCTTGCACGGCGTCGCGGGGTTGCAGGAACGATTGCTCGAACGGGCGCAGGAGATGAGGGCGGTCATGTTGCCGTCCTATACGCACATGCAGCGGGCCCAGCCGGTGGTGCTGGCGCACCTGTGGCTCGCGTACTTCTGGATGCTGTCACGCGACGCGGGCCGCCTGCAGGATGCCTATCGAAGACTCGACGTGCTGCCGCTGGGGTCCGGTGCGATTGCCGGTACCGGCTTTCCCGTCGACCGCGCGCGGCAGGCCGCGTTGCTGGGCTTCGCCCAGGTGAGTGAGAACAGCGTGGACGCGACCGGTGACCGCGACTTTGCCCTGGAAGCCGTCGCGGCCGCGAGCGGGTTGCTCGTACACCTCTCGCGATGGGCCGAAGAACTCGTGTTGTGGATGACGAAGGAATTCGAGTTTGCCAGTCTGCCCGACTCCATCATGACCGGCAGCAGCCTGATGCCCCAGAAGAAGAACCCCGATCTGTTGGAGCTCGTACGGGCGCAGGCCGGGGTGGCACTGGGCTCGCTGGTCACCCTGGCGACGGTGATGAAAGGGATCCCGCTAGGGTACAACCGCGATCTTCAGGAAGACAAGGCACCCACGTTCGCCGCGTTTCGGGCCGCGATGTTCGCGCTCGAAGCGATGAGTCTCGTCGTCGAGACCATCGCGATCCGGTCTGACCGCATGGCGGCGGCGCTGCGTGGCGGGTTCCTGACGGCTACCGAGGTCGCCGACTACCTGGTGCGGCGTGGGGTACCGTTCAGGGAGGCGCACGGGCTGGCCGGCAAAGTGGTTCTTGCCGCCGAAGCGGCGGGGTGTGAACTGTGGGAACTGCCGCTGGACGCCTACCGGCGGGTGTCTCCGTTGTTCGACGACGATGTCCTTCAGGCCGTGACACCCGAGGGCGCTGTGGCTGCGAAGGACGTCCCGGGTGGTACCGCGCCCCGCCGCGTTGGTGAGGCCCTCGACGCGGCCAGGGCAGGGTGCGCGGTCGGACGGGCCTGGTGCGACAAGGCCGAAGCCGACTACGTGGCCGCTGAGACACGGCTGCTCGCGGCGGTTCCCGGTTAGCGGCACGTCCGATGCGATCACGCGATCGTCTGATCCTCGACATCATCGCCCAGCGGCCGATCGGCACACAGGACGATTTGGTCGAGGCGTTGAGAAGCACGGGGATTGAGGTCACACAGGCGACCGTTTCCCGGGACATCAGGCGTCTCGGCCTGATCAAGGTGCCGGCTGGCGGCGGGGCGTATCGCTATCAGGCGCCCAACGCGGCGCGGCCGCAGGCACGCGAAGTCGAGGGCCGGCTGAGACGGGCGTTTGATGACTACGTGGAGAGCATCGACGAGGGAAGCGGGCTCATCCTGGTCAAAACCGCCTCGGGCAGCGCGGGGACGGTCGCGGAAGCCATCGACGAGATGAGCTGGAAAGAGGTCGTGGGCACCGTCGCCGGCGACAATACCATCATTATCGTGTCACGGCGGCCGGCGATGCGGGCGGCCGTGCTCGCCCGGCTCCGCGGTTTGCTCTGAGGCTGGGGGAACAGGCTGCCGGGACGTCGCCGTCGGCGCGGGGAGGTAGGCCATTCGGTGGCGCCGAACGTCGTCAAGAATAGGAGGACGGATTGACCCAGCCAGGTGAGCATGAGGCCACGATAGCCTTGCCGCCAGGCTCCGCTGCGGTGGCGGTCCTTGGGCAGCAGGATGCGGTGTTGGACCTCGTCGAGAAGGAACTCGGCACGCGGTTGCTGGTCCGCGGTGACACCCTGGTCGTTCGGGGCGATCCGGAGCAGGTTGAAGCCACGGTCAGGCTGTTCGACCGTCTGGCGACGATCACGAGGAGCGGGCGGACGCTGACGACCGGGGAGGTGCGGCGCGCGCTGCGGAACGACCCCAGCCCGCTGGCGTTTGAGGTCACGAGCGCCGCCACGGACGTGCTGTTGATGACGACCGGCGGCAAGCCGATTGTGCCCCGGACGGCCGGCCAGCACGCGTACGTCCAGGGCATCAAGACCCACGATCTGACCTTTGCGATCGGCCCGGCCGGAACGGGGAAGACCTACCTGGCTGTGACGATGGCCGTGGTGGCGCTTCGCGCGAGGGCCGTGCAACGGATCGTGCTGACACGCCCGGCGGTGGAGGCCGGTGAGAAGCTGGGGTTCCTGCCCGGTGACATCGCCGCCAAGGTCGATCCGTATTTGCGACCGCTGTACGACGCGCTCTACGAGATGGTCGGCCCCGAGCGGTTCAGCCGTCTCGCCGAACGCGGCATCATCGAAGTCGTCCCCCTCGCCTTCATGCGGGGTCGCACGCTCAACGACGCCTTCATCATCCTCGACGAGGCACAAAACACGACGCGCGAACAGATGAAGATGTTCCTCACTCGCATGGGGTTTGGTTCGAAGGTGGTCGTGACCGGCGACATCACGCAGATCGACCTGCCCCGCGACCGCACGTCGGGTCTGGTGGAGGCGCGGGACGTCTTCGCCGGTCTCGAAGGAATCGCGTTCGTGACCCTCTCCGAGGTCGATGTCGTCCGCCACGAGATGGTGCAGACGATCGTGCGGGCCTACGAGCGGTTTGAGACCTCCCGCGGCGGAGGTGGAGGGGTGACGCCGTGAGACCCAGGCTGGTCGGACCCCTGGCCTCACGGGTTCGCTCCCCCTGGGTCCGCCGGATGTTCATCGGTGGGGTCATCCTCGTGTTGCTCACCATCATTATCGGCGTGGACTACCTGCCACCCCGCCTCGTCCTGATTGACGGTCAGCCCAGTCCGGCAGACATCGAGGCGCCTCGCACCGTGGAGTTCGTGGATCAAAACAGGACCGCGGCGCTGCGGACGGAGGCCGTGAGGTCGGTGCCCGCGGTCATGCGGCCGGTGCCCGCGCAGGTCGCGGCGGCGCGCGCCGCCGCGGAGCAGATCTTTTCGGCGATCGACGCCGCCCGCAGCCACCCGTCGGGGTCGATGGCCGAGCGGATCGACACCATCCGCAAAGCCGCGGGGCTACCGCTTTCCGATCTGGCCGCCGGCACGGCGGCGACGGCGCCGAAGGCGGGATTTGCCGCGGCGCGCCAGGCTGCGGTCAACGCGGTCGACAGCGCCCTGGCGGAAGGCGTCCGCGCCGATGACCTGGCGATGGCCCGTGAACGGGTGCGCGGGACGGTGCGGAGAGGTTCGCTCGCCCCCGGGCTGGGGGCGCTGGCGGCCGAAGTCGGCGTGGCGGTCGTGCGGCCGACGCTCGAAGTCGATGAAGCTCGGACCGCGGAGCGCCGGCAGAGCGCCGCCGATCTCGTCCCGCCGGTCCGCACCCGGGTGCAGCGGGGTCAAAGCATCCTGCGCAAGGGCGACGTGATCACCCCCACGCACCTGGCCATGCTGTCGGCGGTCGGCGTCTACCCGCCGCGCGTGACCTGGGCCGCAGTCGGGGGCGTCGCGGCCGTCGTCGCGCTGTTGCTGTTCGTGACGGCGATTTATCTGTGGCAGGTCCAGCCAGAGATCTGGGCCGCCGATCGCGCCCTGGTGTTGTGGGGCGTGGTGGTGGTTGGGACGATCTTCGTCTCGCAGGCCGTCGACGCGCCACGGTTCAACCCGTACCTGATGCCGGCCGCGGCGGGATCGATGTTGATCGGGATCCTGATGCGCCCGCGTCTGGCGATGTTCTCCTCCGCGGTGCTGGCGCTCCTGGTGGGTCTGGCCTCCGGGCGGATCTTCGCGCCGGTGGTCGTCGCGTTCACCGGAGGACTCGTCGGTGTGTTTGCGACCCGCCAGATCCACCGCCGGTCCGATTTCGGCATGGCCGGCCTCCTCGTCGGTCTGACCAGCGCCGCTGCGTCGCTCGCCGCCGGTCTTGTCGATGGGCTGGCCCTGCCCGAGATCGCGGGCCGCGCGGCGTGGGCGATGGGTAACGGTCTGCTCAGCGGGATCATCACCATCGGGGTCCTGCCGTTTCTTGAACAGCTCTTCGGGCTCGTCACGCCGATCAAGCTGCTGGAGCTGGCGAATCCGGCGCATCCGCTCTTGCGGCGGCTGCAGTTGGAAGCGCCGGGCACCTATCATCACAGCATCATGGTCGGCAATCTGGCCGAAGCCGCCGCGGAGGCCGTCGGCGCCGACGCGCTGCTGGTTCGTGTCGGCACGTATTACCACGACATCGGTAAACTGCGGCGGCCGGCGTTCTTTGTCGAAAACCAGATGGGCATCGACAACCCGCACGAGAAGATGACGCCGAGTCTCTCGGCGCTAACCGTGGGCGCCCATGTGCGCGACGGGCTGGACCTGGCGCGCGAGTCGAGGCTGCCTGAAGCCATTGCCGCGTTTATCCCCCAGCACCACGGCACGGCCCTGATGGCGTACTTTTTCCATCAGGCGCTCGAACGGGGCGATGCGCTCGATGAGGGGGCGTTTCGATACGAGGGGCCCAAACCGCAGACGCGCGAAACCGCCATTGTCATGCTGGCCGACGCCGTAGAAGCCACGGTGCGCTCGCTGACCCGGCCGACCCCGGATCGGGTCGATGAGGTGGTGCGCCGGCTGATCCGGGAGAAACTCGAGGACGGGCAGCTCGACGAAAGCCCGCTGACATTTCGCGATCTCGACAAGATCGCGGCCGCGTTCGTCCGCATCCAGACCGGGATGCTGCACCCCAGGCTCGAGTATCCTGATCTCGAGCGGGAGTTGAGCCGGCGGCGACGCGACCGCGTCGGCCGGGCGCGATAACCCCTCCGCCGCGCCCGGTCCGCGCATGCTGATCGAGGTCACGACGAGGGGGGCGCGGCACGGGATTCCCCAACGATGGCTTGCCGGTGTGGGGCGTTCGGCCATGCTGGCGGCACGGTGCCCGCGGCAGTCGCGGATCGAAGTTGCCCTGGTCGGTGACACGGTCATGGCCCGCCTCAACTGGCGGTTCCTGCGGCACCGCGGGGCGACCGACGTCATCACGTTTCCCGCCGGTGCGGGGTCCAAAGATGGGGTGCTTGGGGAAATTGTCATTTCAGTAGACCACGCGCGCCGGCAGGCGCGCCGCTACGGCCACTCGGTTCGCCGCGAAGTCGCGTTGTTGCTCGTGCACGGCATCCTGCACCTGCGGGGCCATGACGATCGAACGCCCCGAGGGGCGGTCGGGATGCACAAGCGGACCGAAGCCATCCTCAAGCGAATTCTGGTGCGGAGACGTTGACGGTGCGGCACAGCCTGTGGCAATCTTTTCGATTCGCGGGCCGCGGACTCCAAGAAGCGGTCTGGTCGCAGCGCAACATGCGCGTGCACGTGGCGCTGGCCGCGGTGGTGACCGTGATGGCGGTGTGGCTCGACCTGCCGGCGGCCGAAGCCGTGGCCCTGGTGATCGCGATGGCCGTGGTGCTCGCGGCCGAACTGTTCAACTCCGCCCTCGAAATACTGGTGGATCTGGTCGTCGGTGAGCAGTATCACGTGCTGGCGGGCCGCGCGAAGGATATCGGCGCGGCGGCGGTCCTCGTGACGGCCGCTGGGGCCGCGATCGCGGGCCTGCTGGTCCTGGGCCGGCGGGTTGTGGCTGGGATCAGTGGAAGTTCGTTCGACGCGCTCCTGTTTGGTCGCGCCGGCGCCCTGGCGCTCGTGCTCGCGCTCGTGGTGGTCGTGCTCCGGCGGCCCGAGCGATGTCCCGCCGATCACGGAGGGGTTCGGTGACGCCGTCGGGGGATAGGGAGCAGGCAGCCGCGCTTCCCGTCCGGCCGGTTGCCGAGGTGGCGACGGAAGACGTCGAGCGCATGCTCGGTGAGGCTGAGGCCGAGTACGGCTATCGTCGGCTGGACGGTTCTTGGGCGAAGCTCGTCAGTCTGATCGCCGGCGGCATGGCCCTCTTTCACCTTCTCACCGCGCGTTTCGGCACGTTGGAAGCGGTGCGACAGCGAAGCGGGCACGTCGTCTTCGTGATGGCGCTCGTCTATCTGCTCTATCCGATGCGGCGCCGCGACGCCATGACGTCTCGGATCCGATTCATTGACGTGCTGTTTGCCATCGTCGCCGCGATCCCCATGCTCTATGTGTTCGTCAACCACAGGGAGCTGGCGCTACGGGCCGGCAATCTCAATCGCACCGACCTGATCGTCGGCGTGGTGGGCATCGTGATGGTGCTCGAAGCCGGCCGCCGGCTGATGGCCGTGCTGCCGGCCATTGCGGCGGCCGCGCTGCTCTATCCATTCGTTGGCCAGTATCTGCCCGGCGCGCTGGCCATTGCCAAGATCTCGCCGGAGCGTGTCATCGAGCACATGTTCTTCACCACCGAGGGCATCTTTGGGATCCCGATCGGTGTCTCGGCCACGTTTGTCTTCCTGTTCGTGCTGCTGGGCGCGTTTCTCGAACGCACGGGGTTGGGGCAGTTGTTCGTGGACATCGCGATGGCGCTGGCCGGGTGGATGACCGGCGGACCGGCGAAGGTGTCGGTGCTGTCCAGCGCCTTCATTGGGACGGTGTCGGGCAGCTCCGTGGCCAACGTGGTCGCCGACGGCGTCTTTAACATCCCGTTGATGAAACGGCTCGGGTATGCGCCCCGGTTCGCGGCCGGGGTCGAGGCGGCCACGTCCGTGGGCGGGCAGCTGGTCCCGCCGGTGATGGGCGCCGCCGCGTTCGTGATGGCCGAGTTCCTCGGCGTCCCGTACCTCACGATCGCGAAGGCCGCTGCGATCCCCGCGGCCCTCTACTACTTGTCACTGGGGTTCATCATTCATTTCGAAGCCAAACGGCTGGGGCTGGCCGGGGTGCCGCGGAGCCAGTTGCCGCGGCTGGGGCCGATCCTGGTGCGCCGGTTCTACCTCGTCATCCCGCTGGCGTTCTTAGTCGGCTCGCTGCTCCATGGAGATAGCCCCCTGCGCGCGGCATTTTGGGGCATCATGTGGTCGGCCGGTGTGCACATCATCACCTGCGCGCTCGAACGCCGGCTGTGGGATTGGCCGGCCGACATCTGGAGCACGCTGGTGCACGGCACGCGGCTGGCGCTCTCGGTCGCGGTGGCCTGCGCGGTGGTCGGGATCTTCATCGGTGTGATGACATTGTCCGGGTTGGGGCTGGCGTTCGTGAGCATTACGATCAAGCTCGGCGCCGGCAACCTCTTCCTGACGCTCGTGATGGTCATGATCGCCTGCACCATTATCGGCTCGGGCATCCCGACCACCGCGACGTACATCATCCTGGCCGCCATTGCGGCGCCGGCGCTCACCCAGGCACCATTCCACGTGCTGCCACTGGCCGCTCACCTGTTCATCTTCTACTATGGTGTGATTGCCGACATTACGCCCCCGGACGCGCTGGCCGCGTATGCGGCGGCCGCCATCGCCAAGACGGACCCATTCGCCACCGGCTGGACGGCCACGCGTCTGGCGCTTGCCGGCATCATCGTGCCGTTTGTCTTCGTCTACTCGCCGACGATCCTGCTCCAGGGCGCGGCGCTGGACGAGATTGTCTTGACGGCCGCGACGGCGCTCGTCGGGACCGTGGCGCTGGCGGCTGCCGTGTCGGGGTATTTCTTTGCGCCGGCGACGTGGTTCGAACGCGGCGTCTTGGTCGCCGCGGCGCTGGCCCTGATCTTCAGCGAACCCGTCGGCGACGTGATCGGCGTCGCCCTGATGGTCTTGATCGCCATGAAGCAGATCGTCAGACGCAGACACGGTCGCCCGATCCCACCGGCAGCAGGAGTCAGCCGCTGACCGCAAGACGCGTGATGCTCGCAGCGGTCGCAGTGGCCGCGGTCGCATCGGCCGCGGCCCTCTTACTTGTCGAACGAACCGGCGTCACACTACGCGTCGTCGATTCCGAGACCGGCCGGGTCCTGTGGAGTCTGGTGGCAGCCACCGGGCAGCGGCTTGAGCTCCGCTACACGCACTCCGTCGAGCGCACGCCGATCATTGAGGAATACCGCGCCGAGCCCGACGGACTCTGGTTCGAGTCGATGCGGTTCTACTCACAGGGCGCCGGATTGCCGACCGAAGGGTACGTGCGCGAGGGGAAGGCCTTCGTCTT
This sequence comes from bacterium, assembly GCA_041497675.1. Lineage (GTDB taxonomy): Bacteria > Sysuimicrobiota > Sysuimicrobiia > Sysuimicrobiales > Humicultoraceae > JBGPNN01. The sequence goes on from JBGQGY010000001.1 coordinate 88,918, forward strand.
GCGGGCCCGCCGGAAGGTGGGGGTGCTGAGCGTCAGGGTGTCGTCTGTCGCGGGGCACCAGCTGATGGTTGGGGACCAAGGTCTCGATCTGGTCGCGCTGGCACGGGAAGGCGCCGCGCTGGCGATCGAGAGCCGCCCGGGTCCGCTGCGGTTGCGCCGCACGCGGCGCTGAGCGCCGCGCCCCGGCGGCCGTATGGTATAATTTTCATTGACTCCGCAGGGCCGCCCCTGGCCCCAAAGGTAGGCAACACGTTCCTTGGATGCCACAAGCCATGCTCGTGAACTGGTCATGCTGGCTCTGCTGCTGCTGGCCTCGGCGTTCTTTTCGGCTGCCGAGACGGCGATCTTCTCCGCCAATCGCCTGAAGCTGCGCCATCAAAAGGAAGCAGGCAGCCGGCGCGCGGGCGTCGTGCTCAGCCTGCTCGAGAACCCGGCGCGATTGCTTTCTACCATTCTGGTCGGCAACAACATCATCAACACCGGCGCGGCCGTTGTGGCCACCGCGACCCTGGTGAAGCTGTTCGGGCAGGACCGCGGTTCACTCTATGCCTTCATCACCGTGACGGTGCTCCTGCTGATCTTTGGCGAGATCACTCCCAAAACCGTCGCCGCGCACAGCGGCGACCGCCTGGCCATCGTGGTCGCGCGGCCGATTCTCTGGATCTCATGGATCCTCTCACCGATCATTCGGCTCCTCTCGCTTGTGACGAATCTCCTGACGGCGCCATTCGGCGCGCACGTCCGGCCCGACGCCCCGATGGTGACCGAAGAAGAGATCCAGTTGATGGTGCGGATGGGCGAGGAGCAAGGCGTGCTCGAGCAGGAAGAGCGCGAGATGATCCACTCGATCATCGATTTCGGCGACACCCTGGTCAGAGAGGTGATGACCCCGCGCATCGATATCGTGTCTGTTGAGGCGGACGAGCCGGTCGACTCGGTCCTCGAAGTGATCCGGACCCACGGACACTCACGGGTGCCGGTCTACCACGAGACCGTCGATCAGATCGTCGGTGTGATCCACGTCAAGGATCTGCTGACGGCGTTTCGCGGCGGGCGCCTCACGGGGACGGCGCGGGCCTACGCGCGCCCAGCGTACTTCGTGCCGGAGAGCAAGCGGTTGGACGAGTTGTTCAAGGACATGCGGCGCAAGAAAGCCCATATGGCGATCGTGGTCGACGAGTACGGGGGCACCGCGGGCATCGTGACGATCGAAGACCTGCTCGAAGAGATCGTCGGCCCGATTCAGGACGAGTACGACGTTGAGGAGCCTCCGATCAAACACCTCAACGATCGGACCGCGGTCGTCGACGGCAAGATGCACCTTGAGGAAGTCAACGCGGCGCTGGACCTGGCGCTGCCGATTGGCGATGTCGATTCGCTGGGTGGGTTTGTGTACAGTCTGCTCGGGCACGTGCCCGACCAGGGCGAGCGCGTCCAATACGACGGCGTTGAACTGTCGGTCGAGCGCGTGGACGGCAACCGCATCTCGCAGGTGAGGATCACAAAAGCCGAGCCGGCGGCCGCCGTCGACGAATAATGCGTCACCACCTCCGTACGTGGCTCATCGCGGGCTTGCTCGTGGTGTTGCCGCTGGCCGTGACGGTGCTGGTCCTGCTGGCGATGTTCCGCTTCCTGGACAGCCTGCTGGGCCCGTTTGTCACAGCAGCACTGGGCACCGCCATTCCCGGTCTGGGTCTCATCGCCGGTATCGTGCTGATCCTGGTGACCGGGGCGCTGGCGAGCAATTTCGTCGGACGACGCGTCGTGGACGTGTTTCATCGCCTGATGCTGCGGATCCCGCTTGCGCGGGTCATCTATGCCGCCACGAAACAGCTAGCCGATGCCGTGTTTGTCCAGAGCCGGGGTGGGTTCAAGGGCGCGGTATTGGTCGAGTGGCCTCGCCAGGGAGTGTACACTATTGGCTTCGTCACGGGCGAGACACGAGGCGAGGCCGAGCGGCAGACGAGCGAGCGCCTCGTGAACGTCTTTGTGATGACCACGCCCAATCCGACAACGGGTTTTCTGTGCCTCGTGCCGGAGAGCCAGCTCATTCCGATGAATATGAGTATGGAAGACGCCCTCAAGATGATGGTTTCCGGCGGCCTGGTCTCCCCGCGAGTGCCCGCCGAGCAGGCGCAGAGGCTCGTGCGGCGCGAGTGAATAGCCCAGGTCGATCGAGCGACGGTCACTCTCTGACGACAGCCCGGGTGCGGGCGCTTGTGCGGGCCGCGCGGCAGGCCCGCGGCCGTGCCTACGCGCCCTACTCCCGGTTCCCAGTGGGGGCAGCGGTGCTCACAGCCTCCGGGGCGATCCACTCTGGTTCGAATGTCGAAAACGCCTCGTACGGTCTGTCGATGTGCGCCGAGCGGGCGGCGATCCATCGGGCGGTCGCCGAGGGGCACCGGCGGCTGAGGGCGGTCGCGGTCGTCGGAGGCCGCGCGGGGGTGCTACCGTGCGGCGCCTGCCGGCAGGTGATGCACGAATTTGGAGTCGAGCATGTGATTGTCGCCGGGCTGTCCGGTGCGCCCCGGTTCTTCACCCTCGCGGAGTTGCTCGGTCACGCCTTTGGTCCCGCCGATCTTCGCGCCGCCGGCCGCGGCTGGCGCTAGCCGCGTTCCGGCGATTTTCTTGACGCTCTCGCGCCGCGCCCAGTATAGTTAGTCAATAGCGAACGCGATGTGGTGAGCGTGGGGACGTCGGACACCGCGGGAGCGGGATCGTGTATGTCACGTCGATGCCCTTCAGCCGGCTCCTGGGTAGGCAGGTGCTTGACGCGAGCGGCTTTGCGCTCGGGCGTCTCGCGGACCTGGCTGCCGAAGTGCACCTCACGCGACCGCGGATCGTGGGTCTGCTGCTCGACGTCGACCGTCCCCGCGTAGCCCTCATTCCCTGGAGCACCGTTCGCTCGATCGATCCGGTCGTCACGCTCGAGAAAGATCGCGCCGCGCTTCAACCACGCCCGTTGCAGCCAAACGAGATCCCCCTGCGTGAGGCCCTGCTGGATAAACAGGTGGTCGATATACGTGGGCTACGGGTCGTGAAGGTCAATGATCTGTTTCTCTCGTCGAGCAACGGCGAGCTGTTCCTGACCGGTGTCGACGTCGGGGCGACCGGTTTGCTGCGCCGCCTAGGGGCGGAACAGCCCGTGCGATGGCTGTTCGGCCGGATGGGACGCCCCCTCACCGATCAGGCGCTCCCCTGGACGTACGTGGCCGCGTTGGGCGGGCCTGTCACGCCGCTGAAGCTATCGATCTCACGCGAGCGCCTGCAGGCGATCCACCCCGCCGACTTGGCCGAATTGCTCGAAGAGATGGACCGCGAGGAGCGCGTGGAGGTCATGTCGGCGCTCAGCCACGAGGACGCGGCGGAGGTCCTCGAAGCGGCAGAACCCGAGGTGCAGGCCAATATCGTGCGTTCGCTGCCGGCCGACCGCGCGTCGGACATCCTCGAAGAGATGGAAGCCGACGTCGCGGCCGACGTCCTGGGCGAACTGCCGCAGGAGACGGCCAGCGAGCTGATCGTCCGCATGGAGCCCGAAGCCGGGGCCGAAGTCACCCGCCTGATGGCGTACCCGCCGAATTCCGCCGGCGGGCGCATGGCGCTCAACTTCATCGCGATCCCCGATACGTGCACCGCCGAGCAGACGATCGCGCGGCTGCGCGGGCTCGCACCCGATGCCGAGACGATCTACTACCTCTACGTCACGGATACGGACGGCCGTCTGGTGGGCGTGCTCTCGCTGCGCGGTCTGCTCATTGCGGATCCAAAAACGTTGGTAGCGCAAATCATGACACGGGACGTGGTGGGCATACGAGCAGACGAAAGTGACGAAGCCGCGGTGGCGGCCTTGATGAAGTACGATCTGCTCGCCGTCCCGGTGCTCGACGCCGACCACCGGCTGCTGGGCATTGTCACAGTCGATGACCTGATGGACTTGATGGTGGAGCGGGTCGGTGGCCGGACGCCGCGGCGGCTCGACCGCATCCGGCGGGTAGCGAAGGAGTAGGCCCGGAGTGCGCTGGCTAAGGCGTCGGTGGGCGGGTCTCGCGCTCTTTCTGTCTGTGGCCGGTCCAGGGATCATCACCGCGTCGGTGGACAACGACGCGAACGGTATCGCCACGTACTCTATCGCCGGCGCCCACTATGGTTACGCGCTGCTGTGGACCCTGCCCCTGGCGACTATCGCCCTCATCGTCATCCAGGAAATGAACGCCCGTATGGGCGCCGTGACCGGTCTGGGTCTGGCCGATCTCATCCGCGAACAGTTCGGCGTACGGACAACGGCCGCCATCATGGCGGTGCTGCTGCTCGCGAACTGGGCCAACACGATCGGCGACTTCGCCGGCGTCGCCGGGAGCCTGGAGATCTTTCACCTGCCGCGGCTGATCGGCGTGCCGATCGTGGCGGTCGCCGTCGGCGTGCTCGTGTTCCGCGGGGGCTACCGGCTCATTGAGCGGATCTTTCTCGTCGCGTCGGCGCTCTTCATCTTGTATGCGATCTCGGCGGTGCTCGCCAAACCCCAGTGGGGGACGGTGCTCCGGGCGGCCGTCGTGCCGTCCCTGCGGCTCGATTCCGGGTACATTGTGTTGTTGATCGCCCTGATCGGCACAACGATTGCGCCGTGGATGCAGTTCTATCAACAGGCGGCGGTTGTCGACAAAGGGCTGACCGCCGAGGATTTGCGCCTCGAGCGCTGGGATGTCATCCTGGGCGCCCTCGTCACGGCCCTAGTCGCCGGCTCGATTATCATTGCCACCGCGGCGACGCTCTTCCCCCATGGGATCCAGGTGCAGCGCGCCGAAGATGCCGCCCGCGCGCTCGCGCCGCTGGCCGGCACCTACGCGTCGCTCCTGTTCGCGCTGGGACTGCTGAATGCGGCCATCTTTTCGGTGGCGATCATTCCCCTGTCGAGCGCCTATGCGATCTGTGAGGCCTTCGGCTGGGAGGCCGGGCTCGACCGCACCGTCGCGGAGGCGCCGGTCTTCTACGGTCTCTTTCTCGCCGTACTGGTGACGAGCGCGCTCGTCGTCCTCTGGCCGGGTCTGCCGCTGGTGCGGGTGATGGTGGCGTCTCAAGCCCTCAACGGCATCCTGCTGCCGGCCGTGTTGGTGATCATGTTGAGACTGGTGAACGACCGGCGGCTGATGGGGCGCAAGGTGAACAGTTCCGGGGCCAACGCCGTCGCGGTGGCCACGTCAGCAATCCTCATCCTCCTGACGCTGGTCTTGCTCGTGAAGAGCCTGTAGGGTCGGATGGGACTGTACAAGATCGAAGGCATCGTCCTGCGGCGCCGGTCCTTCGGTGAGGCCGATCGTCTGGTGACGGTACTCACTAGGGACCGCGGCAAACTGACCGTAATTGCCAAGGGGGCGCGGCGGCCGCGCAGCCGGCTAGGTGGTCGCCTCGAGCCGCCGACACGGTTCAGGGCGCTGGTGGCCGAGGGCCGGACACTCGACGTGATCTCGCAGGTTGACGTGATCGATGCACATCCGCAGTTGCGCACCGGGTTGGAGCGCATGGGTCTGACCAACATCGCGCTCGAAATGGCGGATCGGGCTCTTGCCGACCGGCACCCGCATCCAGACGTCTACGGTCTGCTGACCGAGGTCCTGGCACTCCTGAACGCCGGGGTCGGCGAGTTGGCCCCGGTGTGGTTCGCGGCCAGGCTGCTCGTCCTGACGGGCCACCGGCCGTCCGTGGATCAATGTATGGTCTGCGGCCGCCGGATCCGTGGCCCGGCGGGCTGGAGCGCCGTCCTCGGCGGGTGCGTGGATTCGGGGTGCCGCGGGCGGGACCCCCACGCGATGCCGCTCTCGAGCGGGGCGGTCGCGCTCCTCCGGTTCCTGCTCGATGCCCGGCCCCCGGCGGTCCGGCGCGTCCATCCGGGGCCGCCGTGCAAGACCGAGCTGGGGCGGGCGCTTCAGGTCTACGCTGAGGTCACCTGGGATACCCGGCTCCGGGCGCCGGCGGTCGTGAGCCGCCTGCTCCGGACTGAAGAAGCCCGCGCTGTGGTATATTGAGAAACAGGAGGTGTCGGGTATGGAGATCGACCTCGATCGCGCGCGTCGGGCGCTCATTGACTTGGGAGCCGCGTTGTCCGAAGCGCGCGGGGTGGTGCAAATGGGACCGGGCTCGGTGGTTCGGGTGAAGACCGAGTCGGACGTGATCGAACTGCCGGTCTCGTGGGCCGTGGCCGGGTTGGTGGCGTTTGCCGCGGCCGCGCTGATTTCAGCGATGCCGACACCGACGATCCGTCGCCGCGTGCGCGAGCGTGAAGAGGAGCCGCTGGGGATCGGATGACGTCTGCGCGGCGAGCGCTTCGGGTGCGTGTGTACGATACAGGACCGCGTCCCACGAGGGGACGCGGTTTCGTCATCTCCCAGGGCATGCGGGCAGTGGATGACGGCGGAGTGATCGGGTGAGGATACTCGTCATTGGCGGTACGCAGTTTTTCGGGCGGGAGATCGTCCGCCTGTTTCTGGAGCGCGGCGATGAGGTGACTGTCTACAGCCGCGGCCGGCGAAAGCCCGAGTGGCCCAGACCGGTTGGGCACGTGCAGGGCGATCGCACCGATCACGCCGGGTTCGTGGCCACGTTCCGGGATCGGACGTTCGATGCGGTCATCGACAACATCGCGTATGTTGCCGCCGATGTCGACGCCGCGGTGGAGGCGTTTGCCGGTCGTGTGCAGAGGTACGTGTTCACGTCGACGGGATCGGTGTATGCGAGCGCGCAGCTCGACGCCGCGAGACTGCTCGCCCCGTTGTATGAAGATGACGCGGACCTGGCCCTTCGGGCTGCTGAGCCCTACGGTGACGGGAAACGGGCGTGCGAGCAGGTTTTGCACGCCCGCGCCGGCCGGGATCGGGGTCTTCCCTTCACGATCTTGAGGCCCCCCGTGGTGCAGGGCCCCAACGATCCGACCACCCGCGTGTGGTTCTACGTGCAGCGCATCGCCGATGGCGGCCCGATCCTGGCGCCGAGCGGATTCCCGACACCGGCGACCCGGCACGTCTACAGCGTCGACCTGTCCCGCGCGTACGTCGACGCGGTGCTCGGCCCCACGGCGATCGATCGGACGTACAATGTGGCTATGGAGGAAGTCGTCACGCTTCCCGACTACGTGCGGCTCCTCGCGCAGGCGATGAAGAGAGAGGTCGACGTGGTCGAGATCCCGCGCGACGTCCTGGCGGGGGAGGGGACATTGTCTGAATATCGGCCCCCGTTTTCGCGCCGGTTTATTCCGGACATTGGGCGCCTACAACAGGATATGGGCTGGCGGTCGACACCGGTGCTCGACTGGCTTAACGTGACGGCGACGTGGCTGCTGGAGCACCCACAACCCGATTCAGAGGGCTACGCCGCCCGAAACGCCGAGCGCCGGGCCGCTGCGAGGTTGACCCTGTCGCGCCCGCGTTGCTAAAATGGGCGCCAGTTGACGCACGCGGAGCACCCGTCGCTGAGACGGGGCTCCGTTTTTCTGTGTGCACACCCGGCGGGCCGTTCCGACCGGGCCCCATGAGGATCGATGCCAAAGGCAACCCGACCGCTGGCGTTTCAAGACATGCTGTTGGCCCTCGACCGGTTCTGGGGCGCGCAGCATTGCGTGCTCGAGGAGGCGTACGACGTCGAGGTGGGCGCCGGCACCCTACACCCGGCGACCTTTTTCCGGACGCTGGGACCCGACCCGTGGCGCGTCGCCTACGTGCAGCCCAGCCGCCGGCCGGTGGATGGACGCTACGGCGAGAATCCCAACCGTCTGTACAAGCACTATCAGTATCAGGTGATCCTCAAGCCTGCTCCCAGCGACGTCCAAGCGCTGTATCTGACCAGCCTGGAACGCCTGGGGTTCACGCTGACCCACCACGACGTGCGGTTCCTGGAGGACGATTGGGAGGCGCCGACGCTCGGCGCGTGGGGCGTCGGCTGGCAGATCTTCTTGGACGGACAGGAGATCACCCAGTTCACGTACTTCCAGCAAATGGGCGGCGTGGATCTCGACGTGGTCTCTGCGGAGATCACGTACGGGTTGGAGCGACTGGCGATGTACCTGCAGCAAAAGGCATCCGTGTTCGACATCGAGTGGGCGCCGGGCGTGACCTATGGCGCGCTGCGCAAAACCGACGAGCGCGAACACTCGGCGTACGGATTCGAGCACGGCGATCCGGCGGCGCTGCGGACCCTATTCGAAACGTACGAGGCGGAGGCCAGGCGGCTGTTGGCCATTCCGGTGGTCATGCCCGCGTACGACGCCGTCTTGAAGTGCTCACACCTGTTCAATCTGCTTGACGCGCGGGGCGCGGTCAGCGTGGCGCAACGGGTCGAGTTGATGGGTCGCACCCGCGCGCTGGCCCGGGCCGCCGCCGCCGCGTACCTGCGGCAACTGTCCGACGCGCCCTCTGGGACGGCCGGATGAGCGACCTGCTGCTGGAGATCGGCGCCGAGGAACTCCCGCCGACGGCGATCGCGCCCGCGCTCGAACAACTTCACGCCGGCGTCCGAGCCGGGTTGGAGGCGGCGCGTCTGGAGGTGGGGACGGTCAGCGTCACCGGCACGGTGCGCCGGCTGGTGCTCGAGGCCGGCGGGATCTCCGGCCGCCAGCGTGATCTGGTCACCGAAGTGCGCGGGCCCGCGGCGCGGGTCGCCTATGACGCCGAGGGGAGACCGACCAGGGCGGCGGAAGGGTTCGCCCGCTCGCAGGGCGGTACCGTCGCGGATCTGCGCGTGGTCGATCGCGACGGCGGCCGCTACGTGGTCGTCGAGAAACGTGAAGCCGGACGGCCCGCCGCCGACGTGCTTCGCGAGCTGTTGCCGGCTGTCGTCGCCGGGCTGGCGTTCCCACGGACCATGCGCTGGGAAGCCAGCGGGTTTCGATTCGCCCGTCCGATCCGGTGGATCGTCGCGCTGCTCGACAGTCGCGTCATCCCGCTGGTGATCGCCGGAGTAAAGGCGGGCCGGCGGAGCCACGGTCAGCGATTCCTCTCGCCGCGTCCGGTCGTCGTGTCGTCACCCGGGTTGTACCGCAGGGTCATCGCCAAGGCCCATGTGATGCTCGAGCCCGCCGATCGCCGCGCCCGCATCACGGAATCGGCTGCGCGGCTGGCCGCCGAGATCGGGGGGACGCCGCTCCTCGATTCCGATCTCCTCCATGAACTTGTCTGGTCGATTGAACACCCGACGCCTGTGCGCGGGAACATTGACGCCGGGTTCATGACCGACCTCCCGCGTCCGGTGCTCGTCACGACCCTCCAACATCACCAAAAGTACTTTGCCGTCGAAGACGCGCAGGGCCGGTTATTGCCGGCGTTCATCGCCGTGCGCGATGGCGGCGCCGCGCACATGGACACGGTCCGGACGGGTCACGAGTGGGTCGTCCGGGCGCGGTTGGCCGACGCGCGTTTCTTTCTCGACGAAGACCGCCGCGGCACCTTCGATCGGTGGAACACGCGCCTCGAACGTCTGGCGCACGCCGCGGGGCTGGGCTCGATGGCCGATCACGTGGGCCGTCTGCGACGAACCGCCAGGTGGCTGGCCGAGGCGGCCCGTCTGAGCCCGGCCGATACCGCGCCCCTCGAACGTGCGGCCGCGCTCTGCAAGGCCGACCTCGTGACCGCCATGGTCGGTGAGTTCCCCGAACTGCAGGGCACCATGGGCGGGATCTACGCCCGGTGGGCGGGCGAGCCGGAGCCTGTCGCGGCCGCGATCGAGCAGCAGTATCTGCCCCGAGGCGCGGGTGATCCGGCGCCGTCGAGCCTGATTGGCGGCCTCCTGGGTGTCGCGGATCGGGCCACGCTGCTCGCGGGCTGCGTGCAGGCCGGTCTGGCACCGAGCGGGTCGCAGGATCCATACGGGCTGCGGAGAGCGGCCTCGGGCATCGTCGTGATCCTGCTGGCGCACAGTCTGCCGATCTCCATCAGCGCGCTGTTTGAAAGCGCAACATCGACGTTCGGCAACACGCGAGAGGCCGGGCGGCCGACGGTGGAGGCCTGCACCGACCTGATCCGCCAGCGGCTGCGCACGCTGCTGATCGACCAGGGGATCGCCTATGATACCGTCGACGCGGTGTTCGCGGTGTCGAGCGACGACGTGCCTGACGCCGCCGCTCGTGCCCGCGCCCTGCACGCGGTCCGCGGCCAACCCGCGATGGCGAGGCTTGCGACCGGGTTCGCGCGAGCGTCGAGGATTCTCAGCCAGGGCTCGCCGGCGGCGGAGATCAGCGAGGACGTGCTGAAGGAACCCATCGAGTTGGCACTCTACGAGGCGTGGCGGCAGGTGCGCGCAACCGTCTCCGAGGCGGCGGACGCCCGCCGGTATGCCGACGCCCTGCGGGTGCTCGAACGGCTTGCCGATCCCATCGATGCGTTCTTCGAGCAGGTCCTGGTGATGGCCCCCGACGCCGCCGTGCGGGCCAATCGCCTGGCGCTGCTGCAGGCCATTACGCACACCTTCCTCAAGGTGGCCAATCTTGGTCTCCTGACAGGAGAGAGGCCCGTCCGGACCGACACCGAATCCTAGCGGGGAGCGTGGGATGATCATGGCAAAGACCTCTGGAATCCCTCGAACCGAATTCACGTGGACGATGCTCTTTGAGGAAGGTAACGCCTCCATGCGAGAGGTGCTGGGGGGAAAGGGTGCCGGTCTGGCCGAGATGAGCCGCGTGGGGCTTCCCGTGCCGCCGGGGTTCACGATCACGACGACAGCCTGCGTGCAGTACATGAACACGGGGCGCACCGTTCCCGATGGGCTGATGGACGAGGTGCGCGCCCGCATGCAGACTGTCGAAGAGCAAACCGGCAAACGGTTCGGGGATCCCGCGAACCCGCTGCTCGTGTCGGTGCGCTCGGGCGCCAAGTTCAGCATGCCCGGGATGATGGATACAGTGCTCAACTTGGGGCTGAACCGTGAAACCCTCGACGGGCTCATCCGGCTGACGAGCAACGAGCGGTTCGGCCGTGACGCCTTCAGGCGGTTCGTGCAAATGTTTGGCAAGATCGTGTTGGACATCCCCGGTGAACGGTTCGAGCACGAGATCGAGCGGCTCAAGCGCCGCAAGGGCGTCACACTCGACACCGATCTACGCGCGGACGACCTCAAGACCCTGGCCGAGACCTTCAAACGCATCATCAAGAGCGAGCGCGGCATTGTCTTTCCGGAAGACCCGTGGGAACAACTCCGCATGGCGATCCTGGCCGTGTTCGACTCGTGGTCGGGGAAGCGGGCGGTCGACTACCGGACTTTTCATAGCATCCCTCACGACCTCGGCACGGCGGTCAGCGTGCAGACGATGGTCTTTGGGAACATGGGCGCCGACTCGGCGACGGGCGTCGCCTTCACCCGCAACCCCTCCACGGGCGAGAAGCAGGTGTTCGGTGAGTACCTGCTCAACGCACAGGGTGAGGACGTCGTGGCCGGCATCCGCACGCCCAAGCCGATCGGCGAGCTGGCGAAGGATCACCCCGAGGCCTATCGTCAGTTCCTGCAGGTCTGTCAGATGCTCGAACGGCACTACAAGGATGTGCAGGATCTGGAGTTCACGATCGAGCGCGGGCGTTTGTGGATGCTCCAGACCCGCAGCGGGAAGCGCACGGCGCAGGCGGCGATCAAGATCGCCGTCGACATGGCGCGCGAAGGGTTGATCAACAGGGACGAGGCGGTGTTGCGGGTCGAGCCGGGGCACATCGACATGATGCTGCACCCGCGGTTCGATCCGCAGGTGATGGAGAAGGCGCGGGTCGACGGCCGGTATCTGGCGACGGGTCTCAACGCCTCACCGGGTGCGGCCGTCGGCGTGGCGGTGTTCGATGCGGACACGGCTGAGGCGTGGGGCAAAGGCGGTAAGCCGGTCATCCTCGTCAGACCCGAGACCAACCCCGACGACGTGCACGGGATGCTGCATGCCAGGGGCATCCTGACGAGCCGCGGAGGCGCGACCAGCCACGCGGCCGTCGTGGCCCGCGGTCTGGGCGTGCCGTGCGTCGCCGGGACCGAAGCGATCCGCGTCGACCCTGACGCGCAGTTGTTTGAAGCCGATGGCCGGGTGGTCCGGCAGGGCGAGTTCCTCTCGCTTGACGGCGGCACCGGCGAGGTCTTCTTGGGCCAACTCGGCGTCATCGAGCCCAAGCTAGAGGAGCAGGCCGAACTGGTCGAGCTGCTCTCGTGGGCGGACCGGGTCCGGCGGCTTGGTGTCTGGGCCAACGCCGACTATCCCCGCGATGCCGTCCGGGCGCGCTCGTTCGGCGCCGAAGGCATCGGTCTCTGCCGCACCGAGCACATGTTCTTTGAGGAGGAACGCCTTCCCGCGGTACGGCAGATGATCCTCAATGCCGGGGAGGCGCAGGCTGCGTACGACCGGCTCGCCGCGGCTCAGGCGGCGGCGGCGGCCCGTCAACCGGCGAACCGCCGCGCACGCGCCGACATGATCGAGGCGGCGAAGGCCGTGAAGCGCTCGCCCGCGGTCAAGCGGTACGAGGCCGCCCTGGCGACGCTGCTGCGGCTGCAGCGCGGTGATTTCGAGGGACTGTTCAAGGCGATGGACGGTCTGCCCGTTATTATCCGGCTCATCGACCCGCCGCTGCACGAGTTCCTCCCGTCGCACGATTCGCTGCTCGAGGCGACGAGTGCTCTCAGGGCGAAGATCGAGCTGATCGAATCGATGCCGCGCTATAAGCCCAGAAAGGGACAACCCACGCTTACCACACTGAAGACGAAGTTGCGGCGTGAAGAAGAAGCGCTGCGCCACGTCGAGGCGATGCGCGAAGCCAACCCGATGCTGGGGTTGCGCGGCATCCGGCTCGGTCTGACCTATCCGGGCATCATCAAGATGCAGGTGCGCGCCATCCTCGAAGCCGCCTGCCGCATGACGAAGAAGGGCGTCGCGGCGCAACCCGAGATCATGATCCCGCTGACCAGTCATGTGAACGAGCTCCGCGAGACACAGCGCGAGATCGAAGAGGTCGCCGCCGCTGTGAAGAAGCGGGAAGGCATCGACCCCCACTACAAGTTTGGGACCATGATCGAGATCCCGCGCGCGTGCTACATCGCCGCCGACATCGCCAAGATCTGCGAATTCTTCTCGTTTGGCACCAACGACCTGACGCAGACGATCTTCGGCATCTCGCGGGACGACGCCGAAGGGAAGTTCCTGCTGCAGTACGTCAGCCGCGGGATCTTGCCCTCGAACCCCTTCCAGACGATCGACCGCGCCGGCGTCGGCGAGGCGATGCGGATGGGTGTCGAGCGCGGGCGCGGCGCGCGCCCCGATCTGGAAGTCGGCATCTGTGGCGAGCACGGCGGCGATCCGAGCTCGATCGAGTTCTGCCACGAGCTCGGGCTGAACTATGTCAGCTGCTCGCCATACCGCGTCCCGGTGGCCCGGCTGGCGGCGGCGCACGCCGCCCTGCGCGAGCGCATGCAGGGACAGAAGGACGTCTGATTGCGTGCGGTCCCGCGCGACGACCGAGGAGTGGGAGGGGGCGCGCCTGGACGCCGGCGCGGCCCGCTCGGCCCAAAGCCGGGGCCGCGCCGAACCTGAACCCGAAGACGATCTCCGGACGGCCTTCCAGCGTGACCGAGACCGCATCGTCTACGCGAAGGCGTTCCGCCGGCTCACCCACAAGACCCAGGTCTTCGTCGCGCCCGAGGGCGACCACTATCGCACGCGGCTGACGCACACCATTGAAGTGTCGCAGGTCGCACGCACGATCGCGCGGGCGCTGCGTCTGAACGAGGATCTGACCGAGGCGATCGCGCTGGCCCACGATCTCGGTCATCCTCCGTTTGGCCACGCCGGCGAAGCGGTGTTGGATGAGGCCATGGCCCCCTGGGGCGGATTTCGACACGACGTCCAAAGCCTGCGGGTTGTGGAGCGTCTGGAGCAGCGCCGGCGGGCCGACGGGACGATGGCCGCCGGGCTGAACCTGACCTGGGAGGTCCGCGATGGCATCGCCGGCCACTCCAAGGGACTGAGCGACATCGAGGAGGACGTCACCGGGCCGTCCACGCTGGAGGGACGGGTCGTACGGCTGGCCGACCGGGTCGCGTACCTCCACCACGACATGGATGACGCGGTGCGCGCCGGGTGGATCGAGGAGACCGATGTGCCGCGCGACTTGACGGCCGTGTTGGGCGCCTCGCGCGGCCAGTGGCTCGACGTCATCGTGCGCGACGTGGTCGAGACGAGCCGCAACGGCGAGATCGGTCTGTCACCCGCGGTGCGCGACGCGCTCAACGCCCTCAAGGACTTCCAGGTGGAGCACGTGTATCTGCACCCGCTGTGCGCGCAGGAGACGGGGCGGGCACAGCGGATGCTCCGGCTGCTGGTCGACCACTTCCTCTCGCATCCGGACGCGGTCCCCCCTGATGTCAGGAGGGCGTCGACCGGGGATCCACCGGCGCGGGGCGTCTGCGACTTCGTGGCGGGGATGACGGATCGCTACGCCATCCGGGCGTTTGCGGACGTGTTCGTGGTGCAGGGGAAGGACGGCCGATAGCAGAAACCTCTTCACGAAATAACCGCCGTGGCGCCGCGCGGCAACCGGGGGCGCCGCGCAGGGGTCGGGTCGTCGTGGTCGAGCGTCAACGCAAGGACATCCCCGTTCGCGTGCAAGGTAAGCATATGACCGTGACCGACGCGCTCCGCCAGCACGTGGAACAGAAACTCTCAAAACTCCCTCGCCACTTTGACCAGATTCAAGACGCGCAGGTGGTGCTCAGCGTCTCGCGGAACAGCGACGTCGGCCGCGCGCAGATCGCCGAAGTGACGGTGTGGTGCGATGGTCTCGTCCTACGCGCCGAGGAACTGTCGCCGGATATGTACACCTCGATCGATCGCGCCGTCGAGAAACTGGACCGTCAGATCGCGAAGTACCGCGACCGGATCATCGAGAAGCGCCGGTTGGACGTGACCCGGGCCCGCCGGCGGACGCGGCGGTCGGCCGAGGCGGCGCTGCGGGCGGGGCCTCCTCCCAAGATGGAACCCGCCGCGGGTGAGATACTCGTGCCGGGTATCGTGCGCACGAAGCGGTTTGATTTGAAGCCCATGACAGTGGATGAAGCGACGCTACAGATGGAGCTGCTGGGACACGCGTTCTTCGTCTTCCGCAACTCGGCGACGCACGACGTCAGCGTGGTGTATCGGCGCCGCGACGGCGGCTATGGACTGATCGAACCGGAAGGCTAGGCACGACACACAGGCCGGGGTGAGCCGTGGCTCGTGATGGCAATGGCTCCAATGCTGAGCGGGCGGAGGAGATCGTCCGACGGCTGAGAGGCGTCGTGTCCGCGCGGGTGATTCCCGAT
Organism: bacterium; assembly: GCA_041497675.1. GTDB lineage: Bacteria > Sysuimicrobiota > Sysuimicrobiia > Sysuimicrobiales > Humicultoraceae > JBGPNN01. Next base: position 104,215 of record JBGQGY010000001.1, read on the forward strand.
GACCACGGTGACATCGGCGTGATCCATGTCTTGGGGCAGGCCGATCGGAGCCCCAAGCTGATCGCGGTCGATGTGGTCTCCGCAGTCGCCGCCGAGTTGGGCGTCACCCTCGACCCGCGACAGGTCCGGGTCGCGGCGATGCGGCCCGAGGACCAGACGCAGCCGGTCCCCCAGGCGCGGCTCAAGTTCGTCGGTCTCTCGCAGAGCGTGGTGCGCAACAGCGCCGAGGTCAAGGTGCACCTCGAGGACCGCGGGATGCTCTACGAGGGTACGGCGGCAGGGCCAAACGTCCCACGTCACCGGCTCGCCCTGGTCGCGCAGGCCTCGCTCCGCGCGGTCGAGGTGTTCATGCGGGCCGAAGGTCTGCTCATGTTTGAGGGGGTGGCCACGTCCCGCGTAGGCGAACACGAAGTGGCGGTCGTGACGGTCACCCTCACCGGTAGCGAGCAAGAGACGCTCTCTGGCTCGTCAATCGTACGTGAGGACGCGCGTGAGGCCGTTGTGCGGGCCGTGCTGGCCGCGGTGAACCGGCCGATCGCCTGGCTGACCGCGAACCGATAAGACTGTTGTCGGCCACCCAGGTGCCGATTCGTTCGCTGGTCTTCCCCGTATAATAGACGTATTGGCTGGGAATGCTGGCGCACAGGTCCGGCGTTCCCGTCCATGAGGTGACCAATGCGTGGGTTGTTGAACCGCCTGCTGGGCGATGCGAGCGAGCGCGAAGTCTCCCGGCTCGCCCCAACAGTTGAAGAGATCAATGCCCTTGAACCCGAGATGCAGGCGCTCTCGGACGATGCGCTGCGCGAGCGTATGGCCGGCTGGCGAAGGGACGTCGCCGCGGCGATCGACGGCAAGACCGGGGACGAACGCAAGACTGTGCTGGCCGAGACGCTCGAGGCGTTGCTGCCGGCGGTGTTCGCGGCCGTCCGCGAAGCGAGTCGCCGGACCATCGGGCTGCGCCACTTCGACGTGCAGTTGATCGGCGGCGCGGTGCTGCACCGCGGCAAAGTCGCCGAGATGAAGACCGGTGAGGGCAAGACGTTGGTCGCGACGACGTCGGTGGCGCTCAACGCGCTCGCCGGCCGCGGCACGCACCTCGTCACCGTCAACGACTACCTGAGTCGGCGAGACGCGGGCTGGATGGGTCCGATCTACCACACGCTGGGTCTGTCGGTGGCGGCGATCGGGCACGACTTCTCGGGGCTGTATGACCCTGCGTACAACGACTCGAAGCCCCACCACGATGACCGACTCAACCACTTTCGGCCGATTAGCCGACGGGAAGCGTATCACGCAGATATCACTTATGGAACAAATAATGAGTTCGGCTTCGACTATCTTCGCGACAACATGGCGCTGCGGCTCGAGGACTTGGCGCAGCGCGAGCTGTACTATGCCATCGTCGACGAGGTGGACTTCATCCTGATCGACGAGGCGCGGACCCCGTTGATCATCTCCGGCATGGTGGAAGGCAGCGTCGATCAGTACCAGCGGTTCGCCCGGCTGATTCCCCGCCTGAAGCGCGACGTCGACTATACGGTCGACGAGAAGATCAAGAACGCGGTGCTCACCGATGAGGGGGTTGGGCACGTCGAACGGCTTCTGGGGATCGAGGACCTGTCCGACCCGCAGCACGGCGATCTGATGCACCACCTGCATCAGGCGCTCCGCGCGCACACCTGTTACAAGCGCGACGTCGAGTACGTGGTGAAGGACGGGCAGGTCATCATCGTCGATGAGTTCACCGGCCGGCTGATGTTCGGCCGCCGCTACTCGGACGGGCTGCACCAGGCCATCGAGGCGACGGAGGGCGTGAAGATCGAGCGCGAGAGTCAGACCCTCGCGACGATCACACTCCAGAACTACTTCCGCATGTACGAGAAGCTGGCGGGGATGACCGGAACGGCCAAGACCGAAGAAGAAGAACTCCAAAAGATCTACAATCTCCCGGTGGCCGTCATCCCGACGCACCGATCGATGATCCGTGAGGACTTCCCGGACCAGATCTACAAAACCGAGCGCGGCAAGTGGAAGGCCGTGGTGGAGGAGATCATCCACTGGCACGCGCAGGGCCGGCCGATGCTCGTGGGCACCCGATCGATTGAAAAGAACGAACACCTCTCGGACATGCTCCGGCGCCGCGGCGTGCCGCACGAACTGCTGAACGCCAAACAGCATGAGCGCGAGGCCGAGATCATCGCGCAGGCGGGGCGGATGGGCGCGGTGACGATCGCCACCAACATGGCCGGTCGCGGCGTGGACATCATCCTGGGCGGCACCCCGCCGGATGCGGCCGAAGCGGCGAAGGTCTGCGAGCTTGGCGGACTCCACGTGATCGGCACCGAGCGTCACGAAGCGCGTCGCATCGACAACCAGTTGCGAGGCCGGTCCGGCCGTCAGGGCGACCCGGGAGCCAGCCGGTTCTACATCGGCCTCGACGATGAGTTGATGCGCATTTTTGCCGGCGATCGCATTGCGGGTCTGATGGATCGGTTTGGTCTCGATGAGGACACGCCGATCGAGCACAGCATTATCACCCGTCAGATCGAGGGGGCGCAAAAGAAGGTCGAACAGCACAACTTCGACATCCGCAAACACGTCCTCGAATACGATGACGTGATGAACGTACAGCGCAAGGTGATCTACACTGAGCGGCGCAAGGTGCTCGATGGCGCCGCCGTCCGCGAAAGCGTGCTCGACATCATCGAGCGGCTGGTCAGCGCGCAGGTTGGCGCCATCTGCACGAAGGACGTCCATCCTCAGGAGTGGGACCTGGACCTGCTGGTGGAGGTGCTCAGCCAGGTGATCCCCGCGATGGGAGAGGTCGAGCCGGAGTCGCTGCAGGGACTGCCCGCGACCGAGATCGTCGAACGCCTGGTCGGCGCCGCGCTGCAGGCCTACGAACGGCGAGAGACCGAACTCGGGGCCGAGGTGCTGCGCCAGGTCGAGCGGTTCATCCTGCTGCAGACGATCGACCGAAAGTGGATCGATCACCTCTACAACATGGATGCCCTCCGAGAGGGGATTGGGCTTCGGGCCTACGCGCAGGTGAGTCCGCTGATCGAGTATCAGCGCGAGGGCTATCAGATGTTCCAGGCCACGCTTCAGGCAATCCAAGAAGAGACGGTACGGGCGCTGTTCCACATCCAGGTTGCCCCCGACGAGCGGCCCGTGGCCCGACCGGTCGCGACGCCCTCGCGCGAGCCGGCGTCTGTCGGCGCGCGCAGCGGGGGCAGCGCGGGTGCCAAGGTCGGACGCAACGATCCCTGTTGGTGCGGCAGCGGCAAGAAGTTCAAGAAGTGCCACGGCCGGGAGGCGTGAGGGAAGCCGTCCGGCCGGCGGCCGCCGCGGCCTCCGGGCTCCTGTTCGTGCTCGCATTTCCCGCCGCGGATCTGGGCTGGTTGGCCTGGATCGCGCTGGTCCCCCTGCTGATCGCGATTGACGGGCAAAGCCCGTCGCAGGCGTTTCGCCTAGGATACCTGGCCGGCGCGGTGTTCTTCGGCGGGCTCCTGGAGTGGGTGCGTCTCTTCGGCCTGCCCGCCTGGGCGCTCCTCACGCTGCTGCTGGCGATCTTCCCCGGAGCCTTTGCCGCGGGCGTACGGCTGCTCGTACGCGATCGTCGGTCTGCCGCGCTGTGGATCGTCCCCGTGACATGGGTGGCGGTCGAAGTCGTCCGATCGGTCGGGCCCGTCGGATTCCCATGGGGTCTCCTCGGGTTATCGCAATACCGCAACGCCACAATGCTGGCCGTCGCATCGGTGGTCGGCGCGTTTGGGCTGTCCGGACTGATCGCGTTGGCAAACACTGTTCTCGTGATCCTGATTGTCACGAGACGCGTCACCGCGCCGGTCCTGGCAGCGTTGGTCGTGTTGGGTTTACCGTTTGCCGCTGGAACCCAGGTCCGCCCGCCAGAGGTTCGGCTCCAGCGTATCGTTGCCGCGGTGCAGCCCAACGTCCCGCCGACGCAGAAGAACGAGCGCGATGCCGTTGCCGGCATCGCGCTCGGCCTGATGCGGCAAACAGAGGAGGCGCGGACGCAGGGCGCCGAGATCATCGTCTATCCCGAGACGGCGATTCCCACCGACCTGGGGAGCCTGGCCTATCTGCGCCATATGATCGCGAGCCGCGCCGGTGGCGCCACCGTGGTGGCTGGGACGTTCCTGTCCGGGCAACGCAACGGCGTCCTGGTCCTCGATCCGCAGGGCGAGGTCGTGGGCCGCTACGTCAAACGGCGGCTGGTGCCGTTTGGCGAAGCCGGCGTGCAGGCCGGCCGCAGCGGTCAACCGGTGCAGACGGCGTTGGGTTCGATCGGCATCGCGATCTGCTACGAATCCGCGTTCACGTTCCCGATTCGGAGTCTGGTGGCAGATGGGGCATCACTCATTGCCATCGTGACGAATGATGGGTGGTTTGGCACATCGTCTGGACCCGCGCAGCACGCCGCCCACTCCGTGCTCCGCGCCGCCGAGACGGGACGCCCGCTCGTGCGGGCTGCGAACACCGGCATCTCCATGATCATCCGCCCCGGCGGCGCGATCGCCGGCGCGCTGCCGCTGGACACCAAGGGCGTGCTGGTCGCCGCGGTGCCGGTGCATGCGGCGTCGACGGCGTACGTGCTGTGGGGATGGCTCCTCGGCCCGCTGTGCGCAGCGGTCTGGGTGGCGGCGATCACGCCCCAGGTCGTGAGGGCGATCGCGCAGCGCCAGGCGGTGGCCGCGAGGCTGATGGCTGCCGTCGCGGTGCCCGCCGTGCCGGTCCTGATCGGGCGATGGCTGGGGCTCGAAGACGGCATGGGCGCCTGGCTGGTGTGGCTGGCGACGCTGGGCACGGCGGTGCTCGTAGGCCGGGGGGCCCTGACGAATCGTCGGGGGATGCTGATCTCGGCGCCGGTGTCGCTCGCGGTCACGCTCGTCCTGGTGGTAGCGATGCGCTACGGCTACGCGCGGTACGGTTATCAGCCCCCATTCTTGGCACCGGCCGGCGGTTGGCTGGCCGGCGGGGCGCTGCTGCTCATCGCCGGCATCGCCACCGAGGCGTGGCTGCGGGGCGCGGTGTTTGCGGCGGCCGAGTCGTTGGGCGGGTGGCCGCTGGCGGCGGTGCTGTCCACCATCCTGGGCGTGGTACTGCACCTCGACGCGCCTCAAGAACTCATCCTCTGGTACATCCTGACGGGTGTGCTCTTCAGCGGGGTGCGTCTCTGGACACGCGACGCGGCGGGACTCGGGCCGGCGCGCGCGCTCGGCGACGCGGCGTTTGCGGCGCTGGGCTCGCTGCGGTAGAGGTGCGCGGGCCCGTAGTGTTATAATTCCGGCATGATGCAGCGAGAGGGACTCACCGCCCACCTCAGCGAGAGCCGCCGGCGCCTCCAGGAACTTCGGGGGCATCTTTGACCTCCCGGGTAAACACGCACGGATAGCCACGCTCGAACAGGAAATGCAGCAGCCTACGTTGTGGGCCGATCAGGCGCGCGCGCGCACCGTCGGGCAGGAGTTGAGCCAACTGCGGGCCACGGTCGACGCAGTGTCGACAATCGAGCGCCGGCTCGAGGATCTTGACGTGCTGATGGAGCTTGCCGCGGAAACGCCCGACAGCCTCGACCCCGCCGAGATCGAAGGCGAAGTGCGCGGCGTGGTTGCGGACCTAGATCGCCTCGAGCGAGCGGCGCTCATGTCGCAGCCCCACGATGCCGCGAACGCCATCCTCTCGATTCACGCGGGCGCGGGCGGCACCGAGTCGCAGGACTGGGTGGCGATGCTGCTGCGCATGTATCTGCGGTGGGCCGAATCCCATGGATTCAAGACCGAGATCGTCGATGTCTCTCCCGGTGAAGAGGCGGGGCTCAAGAGCGTCACGGTGATCACCGCCGGGCCCTACGCCTACGGTTCCCTGCGGGAGGAACGCGGCGTGCACCGGCTCGTCCGCCTGTCGCCGTTTGACGCCGCGCACCGCCGGCACACCTCATTTGCGCTGGTGGACGGCATCCCCGAAGTCGAAGACGTCGAGGTGGAGATCCGCGACGACGATCTCCGCATCGAGACCTACCGGGCGGGCGGCGCCGGCGGGCAGAACGTGAACAAGGTCGAGACGGCCGTGCGCATCACGCACGTGCCGACGGGCGTCGTCGTCCAGTGTCAAAACGAGCGGTCGCAGCACGCGAACAAACTGACCGCGATGCGCGTCTTGAAGTCAAAATTGGTCGAGGCGGCGCAGACCCAGCATCGGGAGCGGATGGCGGAGCTCCGTGGGGAGTTTCGCGAGGCCGCCTGGGGGAATCAGATCCGGTCCTACGTGCTCCATCCCTATCAGCTGGTCAAAGATCACCGCACCGGCGTGGAGACCGGGGACACCACCGCCGTGCTCGACGGCGACCTCGACCGGTTCATCGACGCCGCGCTGCGCGCGGCTGTTGGTCGTTCGCGCGCCGGTACGCCGTAACGCCGGGAGTGGCTATGCGCTGGGTGCTGTGGGTCGTGCTCGCCGCCCTGATTGTTGGGGCCGTCGCGGTGATACCGGCGCGCATTGTGGAGCGCCAGATCGCCGGCGCGCTGCACCCACTCCTCGAGCCGGGCGGCACCGTCACGGTTAGGGCCCGCGTGAGCCCGCTCGGGCTGATCCGCGGTTACCTCGGTCGGGTGCGCGTCACGGCGCGCGGCATCCGCGTCGGTTCGTTGACGTCGCAGCGTCTGGACGCGATGCTGACCGGGGTCGATCTGATCAAAACGCCCGGTGGCGACCGCGCCGTGGGCCGGGTGCGCGGCGGCCGAGCGGTCATCGAGTTTGGCCGGGCGGATCTGGAGCAGTTTCTTCGCACACGCGGCGTCGAAAATCCTGTGGTCGGCATCGACGCGTCCGGGGTGACTGCCGAGGGGATGGCGACGCTTGGCGGCGCAGCGGTGCGGGCGCGCATCCGCGGGCAGTTCGTTGCCGCGGGCGCCGACCTGCTCTTCCGCGTGACGTCGCTGGAGGTCAGCGGCGTGGACGTGCCTCCGACGATTGCCCAGACGGCACTCGGTCTCGTGCAACCGGCGGTCTCCTTTCGCGACCTGCCGTTTCCGATGGCCATCGAGCGGGTGACGTCTGAGGACGGACGCGTCGTCGTCCGCGCCCTTGTCGAGGAGGCGCCGTGACGCGGCGCGCCCTGATCGTGTTCGTCGGGATCGGCGCGCTGGCCGCCGTCGCGGTCCTGGGCATGCGATTCGGGCTGGAATCTCGTTACCGATCCGTGGACATCGTGCTCGACAGCGGCGATTGGATGACGCTCATCCGCCGTGAGGGGCGCGAGCCTTCGAGCATCTTCCGCGAATTGCGGCAACGCGGCGCGACCGCGGTCGCCGTCTCCGAGCGAACGTTGAAGAACATGGCCGAGGATGGCACCATCGGCTACGCGAGCGGAGGCGCGCTGCGGGCGCAGAGTCTGCTGACCCCTTCGGCGGCGCCGCTCGCGCGGCTGGGGATCGGCGTCCTGCGGTCTGACGCGGTCTATGTCACCGGCCCCCCCGAGGTGCTCGCGTTTCTCGCACAGCGGCTGCGTGTCTTGGTCGGCGATGAGCGGGTCCGCGTGCTCGACGGGGCGCTGGAAGTGCGCGGGACCCTGCTCGATCTCGAAGAACTCGGACTCGGCTTCCGCCCCGACGACGCCGCGCCGTATCGCGCGGCGGGTCTCAGCATCGTGGTCCGCCCGCGCAACTACCGCGGTCTGACACCGGCGAGCCTGCGGGTGTTGGTCGACAGCTACGCGCAGGTCTCAGAGCCTCCGACGCTCGTCTTCGCGCTGACCGAGGTCCAGGGATACGAGGGGTTGCTGGACGCGGCGGCGGAGGAGTACCGGCGCGTCGGCGCCCGCTTCGGCCGGCTCGAAGTGTTCACGGCGCGACGCAAGCAAAGGGGTGAAGACCGCCTCACGGCCTTGATGCGGCCCGACGTGATTCGCGTCTTCAGCGTGACGCCGGAAGAGCTGCAAACGCTGCCGCCTGCGGATGTCGTGGATAAGTTCGTGCGCGCGGCGCAGGAGCGCAATCTGAGGATCCTGTACTTGCGCCCGCTGCTGTTCACCCCCGCCGGTGTGCCGGCCCTCGACGTGAACCTGGGGGTCGTCGGCGATATCGCGACCGGTCTGCGCCGGCTCGGGTTTACGCCCGGCCGGTCGCGCGCGCTTGAGCCCCTGCACCCGCCCGCGCCACTGGTGTGGTTGGTCGCGGTGGGGGCGGCAGCGCTCGGCCTGATCGTGCTGACGGATCTGGCCCGCGCCCTCGGGGTGGTGCTGCCCGGGCCGGTTGCCGCGGCTGTGCTGGTGGCTGTTGCCGTGGGAACAGCAGCGCTCGGTCGGACCGGGCTGGACAGTCTCTGGCGTCAGGTTCTGGCGCTGGGCATCGCGATCGCGGGGGCGACGGGTGCAGCCTTCTGGGCGCTGCCGAAACGGACCGGGCGTCCCGTAGCCCAGGGGTTCGCCACGCTGGGACGGGCCGCGGCGGCGGCGCTGCTCACCGGTCTGTTCGTCGCGGCGCTGCTCAGCAAGTGGGAGTTCATGCTGGCCTTGTCGGTGTTCCTCGGGGTCAAGCCGGCGCACATCATCCCCGTGGTATTGGTCGCGTTGTGGGTCACGTTCGATCAGCGACCGCCCGGCGGCTGGCGCGCGGCGGCACGCGAGATGGCGGTCTGGTTCCGGCAGCCACTGCGGATCGGCGCGGCGGTGGGGGTGCTGGTGGGCGCCGCGGCCGCGGTCCTGGTGCTCGCGAGAACCGGCAACGTCAACCTGCCGGTGTCGGGGGTCGAACAACAACTGCGGACCACGCTCGAGAGCGTACTGGTGGCGCGGCCGCGGACGAAGGAGTTTCTCCTCGGATATCCGGCGCTGGTGCTGGCCGGTGTGGCAGCCGGGTTGGGCTGGAAGCGCGCGACGCTCGTATTCGCGGCGGCGGGAGCCCTCGGTACGGTCGGACTGGTGAACTCGTTCTCGCATATCCACACTCCCCTGATCTACACGTTCTGGCGGACAGGGAACGCCCTGGCGCTCGGCGCCCTGGTGGCCGTCCCCGGCGTGCTGGTGCTCCTCTGGATCGCGCGGCGAACCGAGTCCTGATCAGCGGGTATTACGGCTTCGGGAATCTTGGCGACGAAGCCGTGCTGGCCGGACTCCTGGCGGGTCTGCGGCAACGGCGGCCCGATGTTCATCCGGTCGTCCTGTCGGCAACTCCCCCGGCGACTGAAGCCGTCCATCACGTGGAGTCGAGATCCCGAGCGCCACTTGGTGTCTGGCGGGCGCTGGCGGGGGCGGGTCTGTTCATCAGCGGGGGCGGCTCGCTCGTTCAGGACGTGACCAGCGCGCGCAGTGCGGCGTACTACCTGGGCGCCATGTTGGCGGCGGCGGCGCGGGGTGTCCCGGTCGCCGTTGTCGGAACCGGCGTCGGCCCGATCAGGCGAACGTGGGTTCGGCGGCTTGCGGGGCGCGCCTTCGGCCGCGCCGGGGCGATCAGCGTCCGGGACGCCGATTCGGCGAAGCTGCTGCAAGACCTGGGAGTGAGGGTCCCCATCCACCAGGGGGCGGACCTGGCCTTCTTGGCGCCGGGCGCAGACCGGGCCCGCGTACACTCACTGCTGGCCCGGTACGGGTTGGATCGGGCGGCTGGCCGGATCGGCGTGGCGCTTCGCCCGTGGCCGGACCTGTGGAACCCCAACGACCTCGGTCGCGGGGTCCGGCGCATCGCCGACACCTACAAGGCGCAGGTGGCCGTGCTAGTTCTTGATCGTGTGCGCGACCGGGAGGTCAGCGAGGCGGTCGCCGCGGCCTCAGGCGGCGCGCTCATCGACGTCGAGTCCCCACAAGACCTCATCGGCATCCTGGGAGCGATGGACGTCGTGGTCGGCGTGCGCCTCCACGCGCTAATTTGCGCCGTGGCTCAGGGTGTGCCGTGTGTTGGCCTGGCCTACGACCCGAAGGTGTCGGCATTCATGACCGAGTTCGCCCTTCCAGGCCTCCTGCCCGTCAGCGCGACCGGGCTGGCGGTGGCTGAGGCGCTGGCGCGCGCCTGGGACGGGCGCACGGTCCTCCGGTCCCGTCTGCTGGCGGCGCTCCCGGCCGCTCGAGAGCGCGCCACAGCCGGGCTGGACGCGGCGCTGGCCTTGCTGGGCGAGGTTCCTACGGAGCCGGGTGGCAGGAGTTGACCACAGGTGGACGGAATACGCTTGCGAAGAGGCTAGTGGTCACCGCATCCTAGGAGGCTCTGGTCCTCATGCCGGAGGTGCTCAAAGTCTCCCACGACTCGAAGCCGAAAGCGGTCGCGGGAGCGATCGCGGCCGTGCTTCGGGAAAAGGGCATGGTGGAGGTTCAGGCGATAGGCGCGGGCGCCGTGAACCAGGCCGTCAAGGCCATCGCGATCACACGCGGATTCGTCGCGCCCAACGGCATCGATTTGATTGCGATTCCCGCGTTCACAAAGGTCGAGATCGAGGGTGAGGAGCGGACCGCCATCAAGTTTCTCATCGAGGCGCGTACCCCGCGCGGATGAACGGCACCGCCTACGGCGAACTGAAGCTGTTCCGCGGTAATTCTGTCCCCACGCTGGGTCAAGAGATCGCCGACTACCTGCGCATCCCGGCCGGGCGCGTGACGCTCATGCGCTTCGCCGACGGCGAGATCTACTGCCGCTATGAAGAGAACGCGCGTGGCGAAGACGCGTTCCTCATCCAGTCGACCTGTCATCCCGTCAACGAGCACCTGATGGAACTGTTGATCATGGTGGATGCGTTGCGGCGAGCATCGGCCGGCCGGATCACCGCAGTGATCCCCTACTACGGGTATGGCCGCAAGGACAAGAAAGACGCCCCTCGTGAGCCCATCACCGGCCGCCTGATCGCCGACCTGCTGACCACGGCCGGCGTCAACCGGGTGCTCACGATCGATTTGCACGCCGGGCAGATCGAAGGCTTCTTCAACATCCCGGTGGATCATCTGAGGGCCATGCCGCTGTTCGCCGACTATTTGGCCCGCAAGGCGTTGTCGAATGCTGTGGTCGTCGCGCCCGACGACGGTGCGGTGCGGCGCAGCAAGCAGCTGGCCGATCGGCTGGACCTACCGCTCGCGGTGATCTTCCAGCGGCGTGTGGCGGCTGACACCAAGGAGCCGGTGGAGGTGGTGGGGGAGGTCGAAGGCCGGGTCCCCATCATGATCGAGGACATCATCGACACCGCCGGCACCGTCAATCGTGCCGTTGACGTCCTCGTGTCCAAGGGGTGTATCCCGGAGATCTACATCTGTGCCACACACCCGGTCTTCGCGGGTCCGGCGTTGGAGCGTTTGTCGCGGCCCGAGATCCGCGAGGTCATCGTGACCAACACGGTCCCGATCCCAGCGGACGGGCGGACGTCGAAGATCACGTTGATATCGGCCGCTCCCCTGCTGGCCGAGGCGATCCGCCGGATCCACCTGAACCAGTCCGTCAGCCTGTTGTTTACGTAACTCCACCCGCCGGATAGGCTGAGGGGACCATGAGCGCCGTCCGCACGCGCTATGCGCCCTCCCCGACCGGCTACCTGCACATCGGGGGCGCGTGGGCCGCGTTCTTCGATTGGCTGTTCACCCGCCACGAGGACGGCGCGTTCATCCTGCGCATTGAGGACACCGACCGATCGCGCTCGACGCAGGAGTTCGAGGCGGCCATCCTCGAGGATTTTCGATGGCTCGGGATCACCTGGGACGAGGGCCCCGACGTCGGCGGCCCGGTTGGACCCTACCGGCAGACGGAGCGGGCCGAGTTCTACACGCAGTACGCGCGGGAGATGGTCGAGCGGGGCGCGGCGTATCCGTGCTACTGTTCCGAGGCTGAACTGGATCAAGAACGCCAGACGGCGCGAGCCGCGGGGAAACCTTATAGGTACTCGGGCCGTTGCCGCACCCTCACCGCCCAACAGACTGCGGCCTTAGAAGCGGAGGGCCGGAGGCCGTCGCTTCGGCTGCGGGTGACCAACCTGTCTGAACAAATTGTTGTCGACGATCTCATTCGTGGCCGTGTGATCTTCGAACCTGAACATTTGGATGACTACATCATCGTCCGCTCGGACGGCTCGCCACTGTACAACTTCGCGAACGTGGTCGACGACCACCTGATGGAGATCACCCACGTCATCCGCGGCAGCGAGCACCTGTCCAACACGCCCCGGCAGTTTGTGATGTATCGGGCGCTGGGCTGGACCCCGCCAGCCGTGGCGCACCTGCCGACGATCCTCGGTCAGGATCGCAAGAAGCTCAGCAAGCGGCACGGCGACACGGCGCTGCGCGAGTACAAGGCACAGGGATATCTGCCGGAGGCGATCCTCAACTTCTTTGCGCTGATGGCGTGGCATCCCGAGGGGGAGCGCGAGATCTATGAGGTGTCGGAGCTCATCCGTTCGTTCCGCTTGGAAGACGTGGGAGCGGCGTCACCGATCTTCGACGTTGAGAAACTCACGTGGCTGAACGGCGTCTACATGCGCCGGGCGATCGACACCGACTTGGATCGAGTTGTCGATCTTTGCGCAGGCATCCTGGCGCGCGAAGGTCTGCTCACGGGCCCGCTCACCCCGAACCAGGGGCAGTACCTGGGGCAGGTGATCGCGGTTGTCGGCGAGCGTCTCAAGATCGGCCAGGACATCATCGCGTATGCGGATTTTTTCTTCAGAGACGTGACATACGAGCCGGCCGCGGCGGCGAAACACTTCAACGGCGCGTCGGCGCCGTTGCTCGATGCGTACGCAGGCGCCCTCGCGGCACTGCCGGCGTTCGACCGTGCGAGCATCGAGGCGGCGCTACGCGAGGTGTGCGCGCGCGCGCGCGTCGATGCCCGCGCACTGATCCATCCGGCGCGGGTGGCGCTTACGGGCAAGACGGCGGGTCCAGGGCTGTTCGAGCTGACGGAACTGCTGGGCCGGGAGCGGGCCGTCGATCGGCTGCGCCGGGCGGCACAACACGCGCAGGGCGTGGCCTGAGAGACCTTGACCCCGGTCGGCCTGCGTTTCTATAATCATTGAGCGAGGAACGCCGCGGCCCTACCGCGGCGTCTGCACGCTGGGGGATCGTCTAATGGTAGGACGACGGGCTCTGGACCCGTTAGTGGGGGTTCGAATCCTCCTCCCCCAGCCACAACACTAGTGCAATCGCTTTCTCCAGATAAACGATCCTAGGTTCACATTGTCTCGGTCCATAGCGCCCTTCCCTCTTCGGTGCTGATATGTGTTTACGCCGTCACCTTGGTACCGTGCTGAGGCCGAACGGACGCTCTCCTGGCTCAACCGCTTCCGGCGCCTGAAGATCCGCTACGAGCACCGGGCTGACATCCATCTGGCCTTTTTGCAGCTTGGCTGCGCCCTCATCTCCCTGCGTTTCCTCGGCTAACCACGTCCAACTCGCGAGAACGGTCGGCCTGGACCGCCGTGCACGGCCTCTGCCATACTAGGGACATGACGATCAAGAGATTGGACCACGTCAGCGTCGTCGTCGACGACCTTGCAGCCGCTATCGCTTTTTTCACCGTGCTCGGCATGACGCGCGAAGGCGAGGCGTCGGTCGAGGGCTCGTGGGTGGACCGCATCAATGGGATCGAAGGTGTCCAAGCCGACATCGTTATGATGCGGACCCCAGATGGGCACGGGCGGCTTGAGCTGACGAAGTTTCGCAATCCAAAACTGGTCGAGATCGAACCGGCGATCGCACCGCCGAATACGCCGGGCCTCCGGAGCGTCATGTTTACAGTCGAAAGCGTCGATGACACTGTCGCTCGCCTGCGCGCCAACGGCGCCGAACTCGTCGGCGAGGTGGCCCAGTACGAGGACAAGTACAGACTCTGCTACATGCGAGGCCCTGCGGGCATCATCGTCGCGCTGGCCGAGGAACTCTTCTGAAGCGTTCACCGCCTTCGGAGAAACCGGTGGCGCCCTAGGCGCTCCTTCGACTCGATCCCATGGCTCGCAACCATCCTGCTTTCTCGCCTACTTGCGCCGCGGTTTTGTTAGGCGCACTAAGGCAGACCTTGCCAGCCTCGCCACGAAGGACGATCTGGCAGGAACGGAGCAACGGCTGATCAGCAAGGTTGAAGCGGAGGCCGAGAACCTCGCTCAGATTACGATCCGGGAGTTCGGGCGGATGCATCGGCGGACTGAGGCCCTGGCTCGCCACGTGGGGTACGCGTTTGCGCCAGAGGCTGAAGAACGTCCGTAGGGCGAACGAGCGTTCGAAGATCAGGCAGCGTTTCCGAGCAGTTCTTTGAGCACGTCCACAGGGCGGGGGTTGTTCCTCAGAGCGGTTCGAACGTCTCTGATGATCCCCAGCCAGGTTCGAAGATCTTTCACGATGCCCGGGCGAGAGCTCGGGCTTCGAACCTAGGGAATCCCCACCTTCCATTTCTTTGCAATCGGGCCCCAGTAATTGAGGTTCTCGCCTAATGGACTGAGCCTGTTTTTCGCTTCCACGAAACCAACGTCATGCCAGAACTGAGAAGGATGCGACAGGCCGACCCTTTTCAGATGAGCAAGGTTCGCCTTGATGAGTTCACCTTTGACCATCTGTTCAAATACTCGCTGCGCCGCCCATCCCAGCAAGACAGTGATCTTAGGAGTGTCTGATTTCCAATACTGGGCGATGTTGTTGATATTGTTCCGCACGTAGTTCTGAATATCGATCGGTGGATCGGGTACGCTGCCGCTACCCTCTGTTGCCTTTAGGTCGATGTATCGGAGGTGCCTGAGGATACTCAAATCCTGCTCCGCATACTTCAGATCGTCTACGGGGAGCCCGAGTACTGCTCGAAGCCGCAGCATTGTCCCGCAGTAGTAATGCGGGTCTTTCCAATAGTCTTTCCTGCGAGCGAGACGGAACCAATCGCCCATGTCCCTGCTGGAGGGATGGGGCCTGCCGCCGATCGGCTCGACGCCTACTATGAAGACTCTCGGTTCGCTCTGACGAAACAGGCGCGGATATGGCGGGCCATAAGTCCAACTTGAGCCAGAAGGATTCTGCAGCACGCGGCTACCCTGCCTATAAACTTACCAAGAATACTGCCAGGAGCAAGATGGTTTCCGAGGCGCGGTCGCTTGAATCCCAAGGTGAGTTACGTATTCCAGAATGGCCCTAAATTCTGAGAAGGCGTTGGCTTTCCTGCTTAATGCGGGCACTCGTTCGCTAAGCCGCGAGTAGCTCCTTGACCACCTCTGTTGGAATGGGATTTTTCAGGAGAGCGGTTCGAAGATCTCTGATGATTCCCCACCCAACATACGAACATTTGTTTGAGCAACAGATAGAAAAGGTTCGAAGCAGTCCTTGCCGCAGCATCGTGCGCTGAGCACGACATTTTTGTTTCAGGTTCAGATTGTTCGAATCCATTGTGCCGTCTTAGCAAAATCTGGTACATTCGTCGCACAAGAGAAGTCGGCAAGTCGCCCAGTAATCAGCCATTAACTACTAAGAACAATATGGTTTTGTGAATGGTATCTAATATCGTCACATTCTTGTTGGGATGTTTGGCTGGGTGGTTTACTAACCACTGGTATTCTGTAAACATGCGACATCCAAGCTTGAGACAGAGTGGTTCGGGAGGTGGAATTAATTTTGATGGCTCAGGTTATCGTTATGTTAGTGTTTCGCTACAGAACGAGCTGAGGCAATTAGCATTGATCCTTCCCGAAACGGTCATTTTCGGCAAACGGTTGAAGACACGTTTTGGCAATCAAATTGTCGAACGTGACCCTGCGCGTCAGTGTAGAGCAAGACTCTTGGAAGAGTCGGGTAGGCATATCTGCCACCTCTGGTGGATGGATGGTCAAAAAACTGCAGAAACAGTTGAGATCAAATCCGGAGAGTCTTCAAACCTGATCTTGTTTCTTAGAAGCAACAATACTGGACAGTATTTTGTCTATCAGCCAACTTCTAACACTGATCTTACTCCCAAGACTCATGATGTGCCGACATTTAACAAAACAATGGCATTCTTAGTCGAGGTATCATACTTGCACGGTAGCCGAAGATTGCAATTTCCTGTAAAGGTGGTTATTGGTTACGACGGTGGATTTTCATTCGAAACAAAAAACAGCTCGGGGATGTTCTAATTAGCTTTTCATCACTCCCAGAGCGTCGCAGAGGATCTGTGGGCTGATCGATCAAGCGACTCTACTAACCAGGGCGAGGATTCCTTGACCTAGGTATCCCCGCCCGACCACCGTTCGCTACGCCGCCAGCAGCTCCTTGACTAGTTCCGCCGGAATGGGATTCTTAGAGAGGGTAGTTCGAAGATCTCTGATGATCCCCAGCCAGGTTCGAAGATCTCACATGATGCCCGGGCGAGAGCTCGGGCTTCGAACTTCACCGACGCCCAACCCTTCTCTGCGAATGAGGTTTAGCAAACGCGTGGCAATTCGGCGGATGACTCCTACCAGTGACCGCGGCCGAGAGGATGGCACGACTGAACCGCTCCCGGCTTCACGTCACCGAGGTCCAAATGGGGTTCCCCTGACAAGGTCGCGGCAGATTGAAGCCAAGCAAGCCTAAGACGAGGTTCTCTTTTCCTAAGCGGTTCTAGCCAGCGGAGGGTGGAGGACGACCTCATACTCCTCGAGATCGAGCAGTTCTGATCCTGGCACCTTAGCTGGACGGGTTGCCCGCAGTTCTGCGATTGGGGCGGCACTAGCGTCTAGGTGCTGAGTGTCCCACAGCGTCATCGAGAGGGTCTTTCCAGTTTTCCGATTGACAAGGAAGAAACCGCCGAGGCTTCCAGGCAGGCTCAGAACAACAGGGACCACACGATCCTTCGTGACCCGAATGGCCTCGTCCGCCGGCTCCCTGAAGATCGTTACACGAGCAAACATTGCCCCACCTCCCGTCATGACGAGCACAGAGAATATTCTGACACGAAGAGCTGCTTCCTCCGCGACCCAACCGTGTGGGCTAGAACGGGTGCACCATGGCGCGGGGATAAGCCGGCCAATCTTCGCCCGGAAAGGACCGCAAGCCTCGGTTGTGTACAATCAGATTCCTCATCTTGACAATCCGGAATGGTATGTGAGGGGGAATCTGATGAGCGTCAAGTGTGTCGCGATTACAATGCTCTTCCCTGCTTAAAGGAGACATCGGATGAGACAGCTCCAGATAACTCCGCTTGATGGCTATGATCCCGAGATCGGTCGCTGGATGTGGGTTCCGGGTAAAAGACAGCGGGCGACCGTCCCAGGACTTGCCCGGTGAGCGAGCCACTTTTGCCACGTTCGAGGGGCTAAATAACCCGCGACGCAAACCCTCGGACCTGTGAAGGTTGGCTCGCTCACTTTCTTGTCAGCTTCCCCGGGCGGAAGGGAACTGTCACGCGGCCGTCGCCGCTCTGCTCGGTAAGCGCGCCATCCGATCGGGCCCCCCGAGGTCGTCGCGTTCCTCCGGCAGGCCATCAGACGGCTCGGTTCCTGATGTGGCTGGCGCGCTCTCCTATTACTTTTCTCCGCTACTCGGACCGCGGCATTGTCCTAATTTACAGACGCACATTGAAGACGACAGTCACGTTGGGCACGGGTACTCCGACCAGGACGACGGAGACTTGCGGGCCATAGTCCTCAGCGCGCACCGCCACAAGTGTGATTGTGTTCACAGGGACCAGGACGGCCGTCGCCTGAATGGGGACGAGGTAGAAGATTCGTCCCCGTACTTTCGCACCCGCGGGAGTATTGAGCCGGACAAGCTGGCCAGGCGGAATGCCCGGTTGGCCGAACGCCAAGTAGGTGCCATACGGATCTCGCATGACGAACAGCGTGTAGCACCTGCCACTCTGAATCACCACGTTGCCGTAAACGAGAACCGCTGTCGGGCAGTAGAGTTCACCCTGCATGATGTGCTTGACCCTTACAGGCTTGCCCTGCCCGCCTCCCGGGTAATCCTTCGGGCCTTTCGGAGCAGGTGCGGCAGACCCGCCCAGGGTTAGGACAGCTGTCAGAACCGTGATCAGCAGCATGTTCAGCAGCGAGACCCGCATCCTTCGCATCGAGTTTTCTCCTCCAGTTGCACTGGTTCTCTGGCGCACCACGCTTGCTGCTGATACTTTACCCTCAAACGCGAGCCAATAGGCCGCCGGCTCGTGCGCCTTACTGGTACCCGCCCCGCGGGAAAGTGTCGTTTCGCGGCTATGAGTCAATTTGCTCCTGGTCTCTTCGATCGATGATCGGCGGCGGGTGCCGTGCCGGCCCGCAGCCAGCGTTAAGGACTGACGGGGAAGAGCCATAACAGAACCCAGGCCGTGCGGATGATCGCACCCATCCCAAGGACTATGCCGCCGGCAGCCAACCCTCGGCTCCCGTTCTTGTCCACGATCACTGCGCATCCCAGGAATGTCGCCACGCCCCCCCCGCCATAACTACTTCCAGAAACCCAGCATGTGACGCCGCGGCGCATATTTCATTCTTGCATTGAATGTCGGCGGAAAACCCGAGAGCGATCAGTCCGCTGAGCGCGCCAAGCGCCAGAGCAATGATCGAGGCGACCATCTCACCATCCCCCTAAACCGCCTTTAGTCACGACACCAACAAGATCCGCTCCCGGAGGGCGCTCCGCCTGCAACGTCATCTGCGCCTCCTCCGTTCAGCCTGTGACTTGACCCGTTCGACACGAACGCCCCTAGGCTCGATCCATGAGCCACGAAGAACCCCCCTGATAGTCCTCCGATGATCCCCCATGCTGACGTTGACCGTAGCAGGACCTAACTATGTTATCCCGAACCCGGGTGCACAATGTTATCAGTGTGCCAGAGAAAAGGGAGACGGAGACATGGCTGTGCTCGTGACCGCTGAAGTGCCCGGCCAAACGCGGGAGGGATATGATCGACTGCTCGCCGTCCTGACCCCCGCACTTCGACACGCGAAGGGGTTCATTGCCCATGGTGCCGGTCCAGCTGGCGACGGGTGGCGGGTGTTCGAGCTCTGGGAATCGCTGGACGACGCCAACCAGTTCTTTGCCAAGCACATCCATCCGAACTTGCCGGAGGGCATCAAGCCGAAGCGGTCCATCCTGGAGTTGCACAGGTTGATTAGGGCATAGGTCTCCATCAGACCGGCCTTGCTCTCCGCGGTCTGAAGCGTAACCCGTCTTCGAAATCTGCCTGTACCACAGCTACGAACCAATCTGACGGGCGGCGATCACAGCTAGAGAGGGGGGCCTCTATCCGTGGCCGCCGCCCCGCGGACCCTTTACGGCATCGCCTTAGCAGCCTTTTCCCCAACAGCCTTCAGCGCGGCTTCTGGCGTAAGTTCCTTGCCCTGTGCATCCACGTAATGGATGTCAAACGGCGCGTCCGAGTTGACATAGAGAGCGCAGGCCGACGTGCAGCGGAGCTGATGAGCATGGTGTCCGGGGTTCTGCACGAAGCCGCCGGCAGTCAGCGTCGCCGACTTCCCGTCCTTCACGTCGTAGCGCGCTGTGCCGCTGACGAACATCAGCTGCTCATTACCTGTGTGCCAGTGCCACGGAAGCACGCACCCGGCGGCCAACTTGGCGACGATGACCGAGGACCCCTTGGTAGGATCGCCGCTCACCACAGCGCCTACCGCGCACGTGGGCAGCCCGGGGAAGTTGGTGAACTTGATGTCTTTCAGGTTGCGAGCGGCCGGTTGGCCCATGGCGTCTTGCGCCTGCGCGAGCAGTGGCAAGACCACGATCAGCAGCACAACAAGCGCGGTGCACCATAACCGACGGTACGTCATGTCTCGGCCTCCTCTGAATCGGATCATCAACATCAGCCTATTGCCCTCTAGGTCGTCGCGTTCCTCCTGCCGGCTGTCAGGCTGCTCGGAATCCTGGCAGTCGCTCACCTTTATGCTTGACGCGCGTTCGACACGAACGGCGCTACGGTGGTGCTGAGGTGATCCACCGTGAGCGAACAGCCTCTCCGCTATCTCAAGGCCGACGCGACGGACGGTCGCCTGATCCTCGGCAATGACTACCGATACACACGCGATCAAGTGGACCGGTACGGCATCCCGAAGATCCGCGATCTGATCGTCCACACCATAGACGAGCTGGAGCACGCCCTCTGGGAAACCGTCGCTATCCCGTGGCCGGTCATGCGCCTCTGGATTGCAGAAACGCTCGAGCTCCCGTCAAAGCCGTGACCTCACGCGAACTCAAACCTGCCCGGATCAGCGGTCAGTGACTTCAGGTTTCCGCAGGGACCCTTTTACGCGCGTGCGGAGCCCCGCGGGAAGAGGGCCCGCAGTTTGAGGAATTGTTTCTCCTAGAGGTGCCAACTCACAAATGCGGCCGCTAGTGAGAGTGATCCAGCGATGCCGATGAAGACTAGTTGGCTCAGTAAGTTAGATCCGGCAACCGTTGGCACGAAACTGAGCCGCAGCCTCCGGCCGAGCCAGAAGATGATGGGGAGGTGAAAGACGTACAACGCATAGCTGTACCTTGCCGAGCGACCGCAGGACTCGGTGTACGAACAGCCTCACCACGATGCTTTCGCGTTGCTCGGTCAGGACACGCGTGAGAGTACCCGCGAACATGAGAGCAAAGAGAGTGAAGCCAAATGTCGACACCACAGGATCGTAGTGCTTGAGGCCCCCGCGGACAATGAACAGAGCCGCAAGCAGGACAGCCGACGAGACGGCGATAACATGAAGCCGACCGGCCAGTCGCAACAATCCCCCCGTCTCCCTCGCTGCGAGTGCGATGAACGCGCCAAGGGCCAGCCCGTCCATACGGGGCCAAGGTCAGCACACTCCCAGCAACTGGTCTCTGAGAAGGCCAAGCTGCGCGTGTGGTCGCGGCAGATGACCGCCGTGGCGGTGGCGCCGCTGAAGCGTGACCTCACGGCGGAGTGCCTTCAGACTCACTCGCTCGGCGTGCTCGCCGCCGACACCATCGCCCGGCAGGTCGGCGCGGTGCAGGAATGGCCTGTGGACGAACGGGTGTTTCGGATTGTGGCCGCGATCACCACGAGCGTCGCAGCCGCCGTTTTCGCGCGGCTGCTGCTGACCCGAATCGGGTTATAGAAGGCGTCCGGCTACATTTTCGACGAAGGCACTTGTAAATGACGAGTAAGCGCCTCTAGAGGAACCTCCAGCAAGTTGAGGACTGCGTGTCGCATTTCTTGCCCATTCCCTAATACCCCGTCAAGCTCAACCCCCCTCCGACCGCAGAGACGACTTTGCCAAGTAAAATTGCTTCTACCAAACAAGACCGCGGCCCTCTGCGTCCGTCACACTAAATCATCAACCCTGAATGCAATTGCTGTGGTCCCAATGGCCGTGGGGCTCAGTCGCTGCGCCGATCCGCTGCCAGGCGTCGTTAGCGTTGCCGCTCGGATCGGGACGTTGCTCGACCGTATCACCTGCTCGTATCAGGCTACGATCGCCCGCCGCCCAGGTTCGGGCGACTTCTCTATGGGGCTAACCGTTCGAGCTACTTAGCCAACGCATTCCGCATTCCACCTACTCTGGTTCACCGGCCAGATCGCTGAACAGAGTCCGCGGATCAATCTCGCGCGGCAGTTGATCGATCCGTAGCAAAGGATCGACGCTGGGCTGAAGCCGCATCCCGAACCGTTGCGCCATTTCGCCCACGGTCTGAAACGCGGGAGAGGGAGGGCCGGGCAGCTTGTCGCGATCTTCGATGCTGGCCACGGCCGTCCTGACATGTGACGCTGGCATTAGCCGCGCCTGCGGTGTTCAAAGCGCGCGCGTTCCTCCTCGATCGCGGCCAGACGGTCGTCCTCACTGGGCTCACGCGGCCGGCCGTCAAAGCTGGGCGAGGACTCTCGCCGCGCCCGTGCCGCCCCTAACCGCTGGTCCACCGCATCCCGCGTCGCAAAAAACGCCGCAGACAACGCCTCGCCGACCTGGCCAACCACGGCCTCGCGGTAGAGATCCTGGTGCGTTTCGGGATGCGCCGCCACGTAGGCGGCAAACGCCGCATTGACCTCCGCGGGCACGTGGCGATGGCCGGGTTGCTGGTCGTAATAGGCTTGCTCCAATTTCTGCCGGGTCGTCTGTTCCGCGAGCAGTTGGGCGCCTTCGGCCCGCGCCTGACCGCGTGTCAACAGGTCATCATCGCTGTATGGCGCGTTCGGATCGTAGGTGCTCATTTGGTGTCCCTCCTCAGTGTAGGTATCGTCGCCTGAGTTCACGGCTCCTCAGGCCACCACTCGCCTCAGCGGCCCGGCCGAACCCAGCGTCGCGCCGCATGCTGATGCCGCTCAAGCTGTCCTTCATCCTTGGGCTGGACGATGGGTTCCACACGCACGAAGCCCTGCGCGACGTCGGCTGGTGCGGTGCCGGATGTCAGCGTCAGATCCTCCAGACGTCGCACCGGCACACCGTCAATCTCCATCTCACTCCGCGCGGACCCGAGGATGCGGCCCGCGCGTCGAATAGGGATATTATCGTTGCGCGTTTCGTCCAGGACGGCTCGGTACGCCGGGTCCAGGTTGTCGATGATCAGCCCACGACCTTCGAGATCACGCAGGATTCCATGAGGATCTTTTATCAGGCCCAGCTTGTGTGAACAAGAAGATT
>JBGQGY010000002.1:0-82391 GCA_041497675.1 bacterium
AGGTCGAAAGATGGACGGGTGGTTACCGGATTCTTCGCCCCAAAATGAAACAGGACCAACGCCGGAAACCCGCGTCAGTCCCATATCTGGTGCCCCCAGCGGGATTCGAACCCGCGTCGCCGACTTGAAAGGCCGGTATCCTAGGCCAACCTAGACGATAGGGGCAAAACCGCTCCTCAGTATAACATCGCGGGAGCGCCCGCTGACCGGCCCATGGTCACGCACCGAACCGCTGGAGAAATGCTGCCACCGACCGTTCAAACAGGCGCATCCCTTCCACCGTGGCGTACTCGTTGGGGCTGTGGGCGCGGCCGCCGTGTCCCAGCCCGCCCATCACAAACGGCATCTTCAGCACGGTCGAGAACAAGTACATCGGTGCGCTCCCGGCCAGACGGGGCCAGGCGTAGGGCTCGATGCCCTGATCGCGGATCGCGCCGACCAGCGACTGCACCACCGAACTCTTCCACGGGGTCTGCGCCCAGGGATACGCCTGCCACTGGTTGATCTCGATGTCGGTGAATCCCTGCGCGTCCAGGTGCGCGCGCAGCCTGGCCAGCGTCTGTTCGATCGACATCTTCGGCACCAGACGTACGTCGACGCGCGCCCGCGCTTCGTGCGGCAGCACGGTCTTCGATCCCGCTCCTACCCATCCCGAGACGACACCGTCAATGTTGAGCGTCGGCAGGGTGAGGTACGCGCGCAGGAGCGCTCCGCCGTGTCCTTCGATCTTGAACCGCCGGACGTCATGCTGGCCTAAAATTACCTTCTCGTCGAAGACCTCCTCGAGTCGCTCGACGAGGCAAAGTACGCGGCGTCGGCCTTCAGCGCGTCGCGGTGGGCCGCGACGAACGCCGGCAGGTTGCGGCTGCCGAGCTCCTCCTCGCCTTCGATGAGGAAGACCACGTTCACCGGCGGCCGCTGCCCCGTGGCCCGGTACGCGTCGAGCGCATTGAAGAACCCGGCCATCGGGCCCTTGGAGTTGAAGACGCCACGCGCGACCATCGATGGGCCGTACTTCGGCAGGTCGACGATCTCGCCCGAAAACGGCGGGACCATCCAGGTCTCGCCTTCGACCGGTTGGACATCGTACATCCCATAGAAGAGCAGCGTGCGCTTGGCGCCGGCGTCGAGGCGGCCGAGTACGATGGGATGGCCCGCCGTGGGCATCACCGACGCCTCTCCCCCGATCTCGCGGATGGTCGCCGCGACCAGATCGGCCATGGCCGGGATCCCGGTGCCGTCGGCGCTGATGCTGGGCTGGCGGATGAATGCCCGCACCCGGTCGAGATGCTGCGTCTGGTGCGCGTCGATCTGCGCCGCCACGTCAATGGCTGCCATGCTGCGCTCCTCTCGCTACAACGGCCCCCGCACGGCGCCGCCGTCGACCTGGATCGTGCACCCCGTGATGAAACTCGAGCGGTCTGAGGCGAGGAACACCGCCAGATCGGCGAACTCGCGCGGCTGACCCAGGCGGCCAAGCGGAATCTGCGACAGCCAGAGCCGCTGGTTCGCCTCGTCGACCGATATGTTGTCCCGCGTCGCGTACTGCTGCGTGAGCTCGGCCAGACGGTCCGTAGCGATCGGGCCGGGGCAGATCGAGTTCACCAGGATGTTGTTCGGCGCCAGTTCGATCGCCTGGGTCTTGGCGAGGCCCACGACGGCCAGGCGCACGGCGTTGGACAGCGCCAGGTTCGGAAGCGGCTGCTTGACGGTGAACGAGGTGATGTGGATGATCCGTCCCCACTGCTGCCGCTGCATGACCGGGATGACGGCGCGACAGAGACGTACCACCGACAGCAGCAGTGTGTCGACCGCGGTCGTCCACTGCGTATCGGTCAACCCCGCCGCGGGGCCCGACGGCGGCCCTCCCGCGTTCGTCACCAGGATGTCGATGCGGCCCCATCGGTCGAGTGTCTGGGACACCAGCCGGTCGACGTCCTCGGCGCGGCCGACGTCTGCGGTCACCGGCAAGACGTCGCCGCCGGCCACGCGACACGCATCGGTTCTCAAGATCTCCGCCGCCGCACCGGTGATCGCCTCACCGGACCGCGAGCACATCGCGACCCGCGCGCCTTCCACGGCAAGACCCTCGGCGATGGCGCGCCCGAGGCCCCGGCTGGCTCCGGCGACAACGGCCACTTTCCCCTTCAACCCCAGATCCATCGGGGATGCCTCCGGCAGTAACAATGCTGGCGCTGCGTCAATACGCGGCGAGGGGTGACTTGGCGAGACGCGAGGCGGTATCCTGTCTCAGGGCGGACTGAGTCGATCGGGGCGGCCTCCCGTAGCCGCGACCCAGATGACGCTCCGCCGGAAGGCGGCGAGGCGCGACTTGGCCACGGGGACGTGCGTCTCCTCGCTGTCGTCGAGCAACACGCTGGCCACATGGCGCGACCAGGGCACCAGCGCGCGGACCCGGTACAGGTTCACCAGATACGCCCGGTGCGTGCGGAGGAATCCGAGGGGCACCAGCATGCGCTCCAGCCGGCTCAGCCGCGTGCGCAACCGGTGCGTCTCGTCGGCATGCACCAGGCAGAATCGCCGCTGGGCGACGACGTAGCGGATCGACTCCGGCGCCAGCGCCACGTGATGATCGCCCTGGGGGACAAACACGCGGGAGACCGTGTGGACCGGCGCATCGCCGGCGATGCCGATCTCCAACCGAGACAGCCGCGACCGCACCCGGCGGACGGCCTCTTCGACGCGAGCCGCCGCCAGCGGTTTGATCAGGTAGTCTGCAGCGTCCAGATCGAACGCCGGTGCCGCATAGTCCGTGTATCCCGTGGTGAACACGATCGCGGGTCGCACGTTCCCGCGCAACCGCCGCGCGACTTCGAGCCCGTCGAGATCGGGCATCCGCACATCCAGGCACACGACGTCGGGCCGCTCCTGCGCCGCCGCCGCGATGGCCTCATGGCCGGTCGAACACTCGGCGAGCGTCCTCACGTGGCACGCGTCGAGCAGCGCTCGGAGGTGGGATCTGGCCCACGGTTCATCGTCGGCGATCACGGCGCGGAGGACCGGCGTGGTCATGCCCGTGGCGCCCTCCCTCATGGCGCCCTCTCAAAGAGCACCGGCGCGCTGATGGCGGCGATCGTCCCCACCCCAGGTCGTCCCAGCAACCGCAGCCGCGCACGCGTGTTCCACAACGCCGCCAGCCGGATCCGGATGCCGGCCAACCCCCACCCGTGCTGGCGCCCGGCGCGCAGCGGTCTTCGCGGACCCGGACCATTGTCTACGACCGCGAGGTGCAGCATCCCGCGCGTGATGCGCCCAACGACACGAACGTGTCCGCCGGCGGGCCGCTGCGCGATGCCGTGGATGACCGCATTCTCCACAAGGGGCTGCAAGATGCACGGGGGCACCAGGACGTCGAATGCCTCCCGGGGCAGCGACACTTCCAGCCTGATACGCCCGCCCATCCGCGCCCGCTGCAGACCGATGAACGAGAGTGCCAGCCGCAGTTCGTCAGCCAGCGGGATCAGGGGCGCCGCAGGCCCCACCACCCGGCGCAACAGGTCTGCGATTTCGGCGAGCAGATCCTCCGCGGCGTCGGGCCGGCGGCGGATCAGCGCACTCACCACACTCAGACTATTGGCGAGCATATGCAGCTGCGCGCGTCCCTGATAGATCGGGAGAAAGTGCGGGGCGGTGCTTTTCGAGAGTCCGTCTCGCTGAGGCATGGAGACCCCCCGTCATGCGTTCGCCAGAGAGATCCGGACCAGGGGGACCCGCACGGTAGGCTCTCAACGCATACCAGTGGAGGTATGGGGTTCGTTCGGGGAGACGAAGGGCCGCTCCTGCCAGACGGCGCGAGTTCTTCGAGGACAGCGCATCGGTTCGCCGGCCAGGAAGCGGCGTAGACGGACCAGGCCGCGCGTCTGGATCTCGACGATTCGCGTGATCGAAAGGGACAAGCGCGCCGCCACCTCGCGGAGCGGCAACCCTTCAAAGAACCGCATCACCAGCACGTCGCGGTCGCGCTCCGGGAGCGCCCATAGGCCGCGGCAGAGCTGGCGGCGCAAATCGGCTTCAACGGCGCGTGCCTCGGGGCCGTCGCCTTCATCGGCCGGGACCGCCAGCGCGTGATCGAGGTCCACCAACTGAACACCGAATTCTTTCCCCCAATCCCGCTCGCGCCGGTCGGGGTAGACCTCGGCCCGCGGCTCGGCTGCCTGAGCGCGCGGAGGCCAGCGCGCCTTCTGCGCGCGCCGCAGCGACCGCGGGAGCGGATCGCGCCGCCGCAGCCCATCGAGCATGGCGCCCCGGATGCGGTGCCCGGCATAGGTGGAGAACGCCACGCCACGGCCTGGATCGTACTTCCGGACCGCCTCGATCAGCCCGATCACACCGTCATTGATCAACTCGCTCACCTCGACCACGCGTGGTAGGCCTCGGCTCATCGTCCTCGCGATGGTGGCTACCAGCGGAAGGTAGACGTGCACGTCTGGCGCTGCAGCGGTCTGTTCCACGATGCACCCCCGGCCGCCGGTCGATCACGTGAGCGGCGGCAGTCCAGAGCATGCCGCAGCGCACTCCCTCACCGCCTCTCAACACGCGTGACTGGGGAAAATGGGGATTGGAAGCAGCGTGGGCGCGACAATCAGGGGTTGCCAAGGTATCATGAGATTCTGCAGCGGTATCGCTTCCCCGAAGGGAGTGTTCTCTTGCGGCGAGTGGTTGACGGCGCGACGCTCGGGTACGCGATCGAAGGCCAGGGCCCCCCGATCGTCTTGCTCCATGGCTTCCCATTGAACCGCGCCATGTGGGGACCTCAGGTCAACGTGCTCCGCGAACGCTTCACGGTGATCACGCCCGACCTCGTGGGGTTCGGAGAGTCCGACCCTCCGGCCAACCCGGACGGCATGACCATGGACGCATTCGCCCAGGCCGTCGTGCGCCTGCTGGAGACCCTCGGTCACGATCGGGTGATCCTGGGAGGATTCTCGATGGGTGGGTACGTCCTCTTTCGTGTGCTCGCGCGCGCCGCCGCCCGGATCAGCGGGCTCGTGATCGCCGATTCACGCGCGGGGGCAGATTCAGATGAGGCCCGTCAGCGCCGGATGGCGACGATCGCGCGCATCCGCGAGCAGGGCCCCGAGGGGTTTCTCGGCGAGTTCGCCGCCGGTCTGGTCGGGACGACGACAAAGACGACGCGACCCGGCTTTGTCGACACCGTCCGGCGGTTCGTCGGCACACCACCGGTGCCCACGCTGGTCGGGGCACTCACCGCGA
Source organism: bacterium (assembly GCA_041497675.1). Classification (GTDB taxonomy): domain Bacteria; phylum Sysuimicrobiota; class Sysuimicrobiia; order Sysuimicrobiales; family Humicultoraceae; genus JBGPNN01. Next base: position 5,236 of record JBGQGY010000002.1, read on the forward strand.
TAGCCACCCGGCCGGACAGCCGGCCGCTCCTGGCATCGGTCGCGGTTCCCACGCTCGTGCTCGTCGGCGAGGAGGATACGATCACACCGCCCGACGCAGCAAAAGAGATGGCCTCCGGAATTCGCGGCGCCCGCCTCGTGACGATCCCGGCCGCCGGCCATCTGGCAAACCTTGAGGTGCCCGAGATGTTCAACGCCTCGCTGTTGGACTTCGTGGGCCGACTGTAGAGAAGGCGCGCTACTCCCGCTGATCGAGGGGGACGTACGTCCGGTCGAGGGGTCCAGTGTACTCGGACATCGGTCGGATCAGCCGGTTGTCACCGTACTGCTCCAGCACGTGAGCGGTCCACCCGGTGATGCGGCTGACGGCGAACGTCGTGGTGTACAAGTCCATCGAGATGCCCATAGAGCGGTAGACCGACGACGAATAGAGGTCGACGTTTGGAAAGATCCGCCGCTGGGCTATCGTCATCTCTTCGACCTTGCGCGTGAGCTGATACCAGCGCGGATCGCCGGCCCGCTCGCCCAATCGTTGAGACATCGTGCGCAGGAAGCGCGCCCGCGGGTCTTCGGTGCGGTAGACGCGATGACCGAACCCTGGGATCTTCTTCTTCGCGGCCAGTATGTCCATGATCACCGGCTCGACACGGTCGACCGATCCGATATGCTCGAGCAGCCGCATGACCTCTTCGTTCGCGCCGCCGTGCAGCGGGCCTTTGAGCGTCCCGATGGCCGACACGCTGGCTGAGTGCATGTCCGATAGTGTGGCGGCGGTCACGCGCGCCGAGAACGTGCTGGCGTTGAATTCGTGATCGGCGTGGAGGATGAAGACCACGTCGAGGGCCCGGGCCACCTCGGGATCCGGCGCGGTCCCGTGCAGCAGGTAGAGATAGTTGCCCGCGTGATCGAGGTCGTCGCGCGGGCGCAGCGGCGTCTGCCCTGTGCGCAGGCGGTGGAACGCGGCGACGAGCGCGGGAATCTGCGCGGTCAGCCGGACGGCCTTGCGGAGGTTGGCCTGGCGTGAGTTATCCGCCGCATCGGGATCGAAGTGCGCAAGGACTGAGACCATCGTGCGGAGCATGGCCATCGGCTGCGCCCCGGCGGGAATCTTCTTGAGGAGGTCGAGCACGCCCGCGGGGAGGGCGCCAGCCGCGTGCAGATCGGCGCGCAGCGCGCCGAGTTCGGCTCTGGTCGGCAGACCGGCGTGCCAGAGCAGGTACGCGACCTCTTCGAACGTAGCGTGTTGCGCCAGATCGGCGGCGTCGTACCCGCGATAGACGAGGCGCCCCTTGACGCCGTCGATAAAGCAGATCGACGACGTTCCGGCGATGACGCCTTCGAGGCCGTCGGTCGGCTTAGGCGGGCCGGGCTGGGTGGCCATCGTCCTTCCTATGACCCGGCTGCACCAGCATGCTGCCGGTCGAGGTCGTGGAAGCGGCCGTGCTCCCTGTGGAAGAAGAGCTCGAGGTCGGCGACCGGGCCGTTGCGGTGCTTGGCGATGCGGATCTCGGCGACGTTCTCCTTGCCTTCGGAGCGGGCCTTGCTTTGATCGTAGTACTCCTCACGGTAGATGAACAGGACCAGGTCGGATACCTGCTCGAGCTCGCCACTCTCCCTCAAGTGCGACAACTGCGGCCGCCGAGTACCCGTCACCTCTACCACCCGTGAGAGCTGCGAGATCGCAATCACCGGGATGTCGAGTTCCTTCGCCAGCGACTTGATCGACCGTGCGATCTCCGACACTTCCTGCGTGCGGTTCTCGGCCCGTTTGTAGGACTGGATCAGCTGAATGTAGTCGATGATGATGAGCCCAAGCCCGTGTTCGGCACGCAGTTTGCGCGCCTTCGCGCGCATCTCGATCGACGAGAGATTGGCCGTGTCGTCGACGAAGATCGGCGCCTCCGACAGACGTCCCATGGCCTCGGCCAGCCGCGGCCAATCCGCATCCGTCAGGTAGCCGCTGCGCAGCTTGGAGGAGTCGACCTGCGCCTCGCTGCACAGCATCCGTTGGACCAGTTGCTCTTTGTTTGTTTCCAAGCTAAAGATCGCCACCGGGACCTTGTGGTTCAGCGCGGCGTGCTGCGCGATGTTCAGCGCAAACGTGGTGTTGTGAACGCAGACGTCGTTCGCTACGAAGTTGTGCGTCCCGGGCACCGTCAGATCGTATACTTGATAGGCACCGATCTCTTCGATGGCCACGACCTCTTCCCACATCACATCGACGTCTTCGATCAGCGAACGCTGCGCGTTGCGGGCCCACCGACGCAGCTTTTCCCACCCGAAGACCCCCACCTCGCGGAACAACGCCAGCGCCGAGGTCACACCCAGGGTCAGCGTCGCCCCGTCGCGTGCGGACGGCACACCGAAACGCAGGAGCAGGTGTTGGAGGCCCCGCGCGCATCGCACCGACGGGAATCCCGCCTGCACGCGGTAGCCATCGGGATGCTCGATGATCTCCGCGATGCTGCCCAGCAGTCGGTTGAGGAACAACCCGAGTTTCTCGCGCCGTAGTGTAAAGACGCACCGAGGAATCGCGCGCCCCGCCGGTGGGTGTGCCAGTTCGGGATAGCGCCAGAGGAGATCGGCCACCGCCGCACCGCCCTCGGCCCCGCCGCCGATACCCGAGGCCGCCTGGGGCGTACCGGGCTGTGGATGGCGTGAAGCGGCCAGGATCGCTTCGGCCGCTGAAGCGGCGTCGGCGAAGTCCTCCGCGATGCGCGGGTTGGCCGGCAACCGTCCACTGCAAAGGTAGGCCAGCAGTTTGACCTCGTGATCGGGGAGCTCGACGCGGCCAAAGACCGGGAGACGCCTCGGGACCGCGATGAGCGCGCCGGGTGCAAGCGCCCCCAGCGGTTCCCATCCACTAGGCGTGAGGAACGGATGCGTCAGCGTGGTCTCGACCTCACGGCCACCATTGGTTCTCACGCGAAACACCGGCTTGATGCCGTCATCGACGAAGACGCTTGGCGCGGCCGGTCTGAATTGGTGATCGCGATCGAGGGTGAGGAGGTTTGCCTTGCCCTGCACCACCATTTCCTGGATGGTGCGCACGTCGCCCGTCGACGCATCCACGACTTCGGCGTCGAACTTCAGACACTTGCCCATGGAGGGACGCGCGGCCACGATGATCAGATCGGACGGTTGGAGTCCTGCCGTCAACCGGTCGAGCGCGGCGAAGCCCGTCGGCACACCGGTGACCATGCCCTTGTCACGGTAGCGCTTGTCGATGCGTTCGAACGATTCACGCAGGATCTCGGGGATCGGGACAAAGTACTGTCCCATGCGACGGCTGGCGATGCTGAAGACGAGTTTCTCGGCCGAGTCCACCAGCATCTCTACGTCCTGGTCCTCGCGAAAACCCATACCCACGATCTGCGTACCCGCGGCGATCATCTGGCGGAGCATCGATTTTTGGACGACCAGCCGAGCGTAATACTCGACGTTGGCCGCCGTGGGTACGGCGTTGAGGAGCGCGGTCACATAGGCCACGCCGCCCACGTCATCGAGCTGCCCCTTGCTGCGCAGCCGCTCGGTGACGCTGACCAGGTCGGCCGGTTCGCCGCGTTCGAAGAGCTCCATAACGATCTCGAAGATCTTCCGGTGCGCGTCGCGGTAGAAGTCCTCCGGACGTACCAGCTCGACGACGCGCGCGATGGCGTCCCGTTCGAGCAGCATCGAGCCTAGGACGCTCTGCTCTGCCTCCAGGCTTTGCGGCGGGACGCGCTCAACCGGAGTGGTGGACATAGCGAACCCCAGTTCGGTATACCTGCCGACCCATCGTAACGAACGTATGTACGGTAGTCAAGCGCCCTCCGGGATCACACTGTCGATGCGACAGGTCTTGGGCGGTCATCGCTGCAAACCCTGCGGAATAGCCTGGGGGTAAGGCATGATCTTTGGATGATTTTCCTGTGGATAGACTGGGGCTAACGGGCACCGACGACGTTCAGATCGACGCGGACGACGACGCCCGGCCGCAGCCGAACGGGGATCTTGTAAAATCCCTCCGCCTTAATGGGATCTGTGAGTTCGACCTGCCGGCGGGTCATAGCAAACCCCTTTGCCGTCAGTGCGTCGGCGATCTGCTGCGCGGTGACGGAACCAAAGAGCTTGCCGCCCTCACCCGACTTGCTGCGAATCTCGAGCACCAGGTCTTCCAATTGCTTCACCTGTGCTTCGGTCTCCTCCCGCTCGCGGGCGACACGGTGTTGCGCGGCGCGATATTGTTCTTCAAGACGGCGCGTGGCACCGGCGCTCGCCTCCACCGCGAGGCCTCGGGGAATCAGGTAGTTGCGCGCATGGCCCTCCTTGACGTCTACGACGGTGTTCGCCTTCCCCGTGCCCGGCAGATCCTTGAGCAGAATAACCTTCATGACCCGGCTCCTGATGCTGCCGCACGCCGACTTCCCCACCGGTCGCGAATCTTCCACGACGTGTCGAGGATGCCGAGGATGAGCAACACCACATTGATGAACGGCAACGCGGTTGACATCAACACGGCGACGGCGACCCCGATGGATTGCTCCCGCGGCGTGAAATCGAAATTGCCCAAAATCACCCACAGGACGACCACACCCTGAAAGATAAAGGCAAACATCCCCAGTTGCACGGCGCTGGCGCCGACCGTCATGAGCGGGGCGATCGCGTAACGCTCGCCGGCCGCCGCGGCCACCAGCCCGAATAGCGGCAGCCATACGAACATGTCGGGCAGCCGCCAGGTCCGCATCGGTGGCAACGCGATGAGCCGGTAGCCGAACCGCGCCAGCACCCGGCGCGCAACCTCAAAGTTCATCCATGCCGCAAACAAGGCGCCGGAAAAAATCATCCCGGGCAGGAGAATCGACAGGTGCTCGAACAGGAGCCGCAGCGGGGCCTGCATCGCGTCGATCTGGGTCTTGGCAATGCCCATCCGCTCGTAGAGCCGGGCCGCCATCGAGAGGCCTTCTTCCATTTGTCTGGCGAGACCCGTAGCAATCGCCGGTACACTCAGCCGCCCGCCGCCAAACACGATGCTGAGATTGATCAGGATCGTGATGCCGGTGACCGCCGCTGCGAGACCGATGATCCGGGGCGCCGGCCATTCCCGGCGCGCTCCAATACCGAGCACGATGCCCATGGGAGCGATGGAGATCAACACGCTGGCGCCGACGAGCGGACCGGCAATCATCATGGCGACGAGCGCGCTGGCGACCCCGGCGATCGCCGCGATCCTGAGCCCCCGCCGCAGGACCAGGATTGCCAGCGGAAGAGGTGCGACCATCACCGCGACGATCCCGACCAGGGGAACGTAGTTGCTGACGGCCGCAAAGAAGGCCACCAGCGCTGCCAGCACGGCGCCTTCAGTCAGCCCTTGTGTTCGGAACCGGTCGGTGGACATCACCGCGTACGCATCGGGCCGCCAGGATCAGCGCCCGGCGACCTCCTGGTCGATCGGACGAGCGAATGAGGCGCTGGCGCTACTCTCCGGTGTACGGGAGCAGCGCCATCTCGCGCGCGCGCTTGATCGCGACCGCCAGTACCCGCTGATGCCTAGCGCAGTTTCCTGAGATCCGCCGGGGTAAGATCTTCCCACGGTCTGTGACAAAACGCCGGAGACGCAGCGAATCCTTGTAGTCGATCTCTTTGCCCTTTTCGACGCAAAAGGTACAGTTTTTCCGCTTGGGCCTGCGGCCCCGCCACTGTTTTCTTGGTGCGTCCCTGTCCCTTTCAGCCATACGCGCTCCCTCCGCTAGAACGGAACGTCTTGTTCGGGTTCCTCGGCGAACTCTTCGCCCTGCGCCACACCGGCCGGCACACCGGTGGCCTTGCGGTCGAGGAACCGCACGCCGTCGGCCACGACTTCCGCGACCTTTCGCTTCTGACCATCCTGGGTCTCGTACGAGCGGATCTGCAACCGCCCTTCAACGGCGACCAGCCGTCCTTTGCTCAGGTGCTGGCTAACCTGCTCAGCGAGCTTGCGCCAGGCGACGATATCGATGAAGTCGGTGTCGTGTTCGCCGGCCTGGTTCGTGAACGGGCGATCGACGGCCAGCGTGAACTGCGCCACGGGGTGGCCGCTCGGCACGTATCGCAACTCGGGGTCGCGGGTCAGACGCCCAATCAGGATAATGCGATTCAGCATGGTGCTCCCCCCTTGCGGGCTTTTCGGCCCGCCTACTTGGTCCCCCCGGTCGGCGGCGCAGGCTCAGGTTGCGCCGGGGCGGCGGGGGGGATAGGCGGAGTGGAGGGTTGTGCAGCCTTTGGCGCAATCGATCCGACAGCCTGAGTGACCGAGGCACGGAGAACATTTTCGGTGATTCCCAGCGTGCGCTTGATTTCCGGGATGCCTTCGCCGGGGGCGGAAAACCGCACGAACACATAGTGGCCCTCTCGGTAGCGCTGAAGCGAGTAGGCCATCCGGCGTTTGCCCCAGATGTCGGTGTGCTCGATGGTCGCGTGTTGTTCGGCGAGACGCTGAGCGACCCGCGCGATGACGGCGTTCATCGCCTCCGTATCGAGGTCGGGTTTGACAATATACACCAAATCGTAGCTTCTCAAGGCAGCCCCTCCTCCTCTGGACTTCCGTATCCGGGGAACGGATCCGGAGGGCTTTCGCCCACGGCCCTCCCCTACGATGGGCACCGGGAGAGGGCAGGAGGAACGCGCGCCCCGCCCCCGAGCGGGCATGCGGCGCACGTTCTGTAAGCGAAGCCAATTCTATCATCGGCGCCCGGGGGGGACAAGTACGGGGTAGGGGATCCGCAGGCGGGGCGGCTTGAGGGCGGTACTGATCCGCGGGGCGGCAGGGGGTTGGCGATCGCGGAGTGACGCCCCCTTACGTCGCGAATCGAAACGTGATCACGTCACCGTCGCGCACCACGTAGTCACGACCCTCGAGACGGGTCAGACCCCGTTCGCGCGCCGCCTGCAGGCTCCCCGCGGCGGCCAGGGCATCCCAGGCGATCACCTCCGCGCGGATGAAGCCCTGCGCCATGTCGGTATGAATCCGGCCGGCGGCGTCGACCGCGTGGGTGCCCCGGGGGATGGGCCAGGCGCGGACTTCGTGTGACAGCACCGTGAAGAAGCTGAGCAGCCCGAGCAGGTCGAAGCTCGCGCGAATCAGACGCGGCAGACCGGGTTCGGCGAGTCCCAACGCGGCCAGATACGCCCTCGCCTCTTCATCCGACAGGTCGCGCAACTCGGCCTCCAGACGCGCCGCCAGCACGAGACATCCCGCTCCCTGCCGTTCTGCGAGCGTCCGGAGCGCCGCGGCCCGCGGGCCGCCATCCGGCAATTCGGCCTCGTCGACGTTTGCCACATAGAGCACCGGCTTCGCCGTCAGCAGACGTAGCTCGCGTACGGCATCGGCGCTCTGCCCGTCGACGACCTGCCGTCGCATGGGAACCCCTTGGGCGAGGCGTTCGGCCAGTGCCTGCAGCGATGCGGCCTGGGCCCGGGCGGCGGTGTCCCCGGACTTCGCCCTGCCACGCGCGCGATCGACCGCGTGTTCGACCGTCTCCAAATCGGCCAGGGCCAGCTCGGTCTCGACGAGTTCGGCGTCGCGCACGGGATCGAGGTCACCCTCCGCCCGCACGACGTGCACGAGGGCATCCGCCTCGCGGATGTGCGACAGAAATCGGTTGCCCAGACCCTCACCTGTTGCCGCGCCCTGCACCAACCCGGCGATGTCGATGAACTGAACCGTCGCCGGCACGAGGCGCTCCGGGTGTATGACGCCGGCGATCGCCTTCAGCCGGTCATCGGGGACGATGGCCTGTCCGAGGTTGGGCTCGATCGTGGTGAACGGGTACGACGCGACCGCCGCGCCGCCGTGGGTCAGCGCGTTGAAAAGCGTGGACTTACCGGCGTTGGGAAGCCCAACCAGACCGAGCGCCAGACCCATGCACAGACACTACCACAGGGCGCCCGGTCGTCTCCTGCGGTCCCCAGGGTTCAGACCGTCTGGGAGACGTGCACCTTGTTGCCGCCGGACCGCTTGGCGATATACTGCGCCTGGTCGACCGCCTCGACGAGCGCATCCACGGTCAGGCCGTCGGCCGGGAATGTGGCGACACCCACGCTGAGCGTCACAGTGGCGATAACGTCGGTGCCCAGGATGAGCGGGTACGCCTCGACGGCCCGCCGCAGACGCTCGGCGGTCTCCTGGGCCGGCCCTTTCCCCGCCCCCGGCAGCACCACCATGAACTCGTCGCCGCCGTAGCGGGCGACGATGTCGGAGGGACGGCTGCCGCGCCGCAGCAGCATCGAGACGGTCCGCAGCACTTCGTCGCCGCTCTGATGGCCATAGGTATCGTTGCACCGCTTGAAGTTATCGATCTCCAACATGATCAGCGAGAGCGGCAGCCCGTCGCGACGACCGCGCTCGATCACGCGGTCCATCGCTTCATAGAGGTACCGCCGGTTGAACAGTTCGGTGAGACCGTCGGTGATCGCCAGACGCTGGGCGTGTTCGTAGAGGTGCGCGTTCTGAATGGCGATCACGGCATACGACGCCAGCGTCGTCAGCATGTGCAGGTCGCGCTGGCCGAACGCCGCCAGCCGCGACGACTCCACGTTAAACACGCCGAGGACCTTGCCGTCGGCGATCAGCGGGACCGCCAGTTCGGATCGCGTGCGCTCGTCGGTACGATAATACCTCGAGTCCTGCCGCACGTCGTCGACCATCAACGGCGAGCCGGTACGCGCCACCCACCCGGTGATACCGACCCCGTTCGGGATCCGCATGCCGGTGATCGACTCCGAATAGCCGTATGAGGCCGCCACGGAAAGATCGCTGGTCTCCTGACCGACCAGCATCAGCGTCCCATTGTCGTAGCCGAATGAGCGGCACGTGACGGACACCAGGCTGTCGAGCAGGGTGTGGAGATCGAGGGTGCCGCTGACAGACTTCGCGGCTTCGTACAGCACCTGGAGTTCGTCATGGGCCTTCCGGAGTTCTTCGTAGAGCGACGCGTTTCGAACGGCGACGCTCAGCTGCTGCCCCAGCGCGATCAGGAGTTCGAACATCTGAGGGGTGACCGGATGCGCCGCGGTCCCGTCGACCAGGATCACGCCGGCGGCCGCCCCGTCGAGCAGGATCGGGACGGCGGCCCGCGTGGTCGCGTCCAGCGATCGCGTAATATCGTCGGGGTCGTCGCGCGGGCCCGTGAGGTGCTCGGCACGGCCCGAGCGCACGACGCGCCCCACCAAACCGGTCGTCGCCGGGAGGTCGGCCGGGAGTGCCGGCGTGCCGGTCTGGGCGCCCAGACGCAGCCATGATCCCCCGAGGCGGTAGATCGCGACACGCGGCGCTCCGGTCGCCGAGGCCAGTTCGGTCACGGCCGTCCGCATGATCTCCGTCAGATCCAGTGACGCGCTGACCGACCCGACGATCCGGTTCACCAGGACGACCTCGTCCCGCCGCCGCTCGCTCTGCGCCAGCAGGATCGTATGCTCCGCAGCCACGCTCGCCTGCTCGGCGAAGGCCTCGGCGACACGCAACTGGTCGGCCGGAAAATCGTGTGGTCGGTCGTGCAGGAGCGCAAGCACGCCCAGCACTTCGCCCTTCGACCGCAGCGGGATGAAGGCGCCCGCCTTCAACCCTTCGATGGCCGCCGCCGCCCGCAGTCGCCCCATCCGGAGGTCGCTGCCCAAATCGGGCACAACCAGGTGGTTCAGGCCGGGCCCCATGAAGCCGCCGATCCCCGCGCGGAACTGCTGGCGAATCGCCTGCGCAAACTCCTCCGACAGACCGGTGGAGAATGCTTCGGCCAGGTTCCCTTGCGCATCCCAGGTCAGCAGGGCGCAGCGCGTGATCCCCAAGACGTCATGCGTCGTCTCGGCGATGACGCGAAAGATTTCGCGAAGGTCCTGCGTGCCGACGAGGCGACGGGAGATGCGCATCATCGCTTCCATCTGGCTCAGCTGCGCCGCCATCGACGTGTGCAGTCGCGCGTTCTCGATCGCGACTGCGCCCTGGGTGGCAATCGCTTCAACCGTGGCGATCTCGCTCTCGCCAAACGGTTTGGCCTCGGTCCGCACGACGGTGAGCGCGCCGATCGGCCGCCCCTGCTTGATCAACGGGACGGTCAGCGCGCAGCACGCCTCGGGCAACGCCTGCAGCGATGGACATGGGCTGGGTGCCGCCTCCAGGTCCTCGCACGTCACCGCGCGCCGATCGCGGAACGCCTTCACCGCCTCATAGAGGGCGCCCGCGTCCGCGTCGATCCTGGCGCGCAGCCGCTTGAACTCCCCTTCGTCGGTGCCGTACACCGCCTGCCCATACAGCTCACGGTTGCGTTCATCGTACAGTGACAGGAACGCAAACCGGGCCCCGAGTGTCTCCGCCGCCTGCACGACCAGATGCCGGTAGGCCTCGTCGAGATCGAGCGTGCCACCGGCCTGGAGCCCCAAGTGCTGCAGCGCCGCCAGCCGCTCCACCTGACGCTGCGAGTCCTCAAAGAGATGGGCATTGCGGATCGCAAGCGCAGCCTGACCGGCCAGCGTGGTCAGAAGACGCTCGTGCCGATCGGTGAAGAAGTTGCGCGTCCCTTTCGCCAGGACGATCGCGCCCCAGACGTCCCACCCGCTGGTGATCGGGACCATGATCGCCGATCGCACCGCACCACGCCCGAACACCGTGTCGGCATGCGGGCTGCGTCGGGGATCACGCTCGTAGTCATTCACACGAACCGCGCGGCCGGTGCGCAGGACGTGCGCGGTGATACCGTGGGGTGGAAATTCCTTCGCGCGGGCGATGCTCCCCGGCCCGTGGTAGTGCGCCAGGTGCGGCTCGGTTCTGGCGGAGTCCCGCAAGTAGATGAGAAGGATATCGAGGGATACGAGCCGCTCGACGCCGTTGGCGACCGTCTGCACGATCTCGCCCACCGACAGGCTACGGTTCATCTCCGTGGCCGTCGCGTAGAGCACTTCCAGTTCGTCGACGACCTGCCGGCGGCTAGCGTACATCAACAGCGTGACGGTCACCATCGCCGCGGGGATCGAGAGGAACAGGGCCGAGGGGTGCAACACACCCGTCACGACCAACGCGACGATCGTGCCAAACGCGAATAGCACGGTGGTGTTCACGAGCTCCAAAACCAGGTTGGCGCTGAGCACGTCGAGAAACGCGGTCCGCCGGTCGATGGCCACGCGCACCGAGACCAAGGCGGTCGAGACCAACACAAACGCGAACGCCGCCGAAATCACCGCCAGCGTGAATGGGACCTCGGGGCGGGCGAGGAGAATGGGCAGCGTCCATGTCGCGGGGCTGGGAATCACGATGTAGGCGAGGAACCTGGCCGCGATGGTGGCCAGCATGACCTGCGCGGCGTTGAACACGGTGATCAAGACCGGCCGGCGGTGCAGCAGCCCGTTGCCCAAAACGATGCCGATGCCCATCGCAACGGCAGTTGCCGGCGCGCCGAACAGCACCAGGGCCGCCGCGGTCACAATGGGGGTCATCGTCTGGTACCCGCCGCCGGGCATGGGGACGACGATGGCGCTGGTGGCGATGGAGGCGACGATCAGGACAACAAAGACGAGCGCCGGCGGCCAGGCAGCGCCGGGCAAGGTGGTAGCCAGCCCACCGAGCGCGGCGACAACGACGAGCCAGGTGAACGCGGCGCCGTCCGCGCGCATGCCATGCCAGATCCGGCGGAGCACCTTCACTCCCCTTGCGGCGGTGGTTGGTCTGGCCCCTCCGCGCCCTCACCCCGCCGGATAAATGCGCGTACCCGGCGCTCGAACTTCACTCGAGGCATGAGCACGCGCCGCCCGCATTTCAGGCAGCGGATGCCGATGTCTGCCCCGAGCCGCACGACTTCCCACTGGTCGTTGCCACAGGGATGGGTTTTGCGCATGCGGACGACATCCCCCAGGACGACCTTCAGCACCGGCACGGTGCGAACGCCTCCTGCCCGGCCAGGGTCTGTCGTGGCATAGGGGTTGTGCCCAATTTGGGGACTAGCGAGTCGGGATCAGGGCGTCCACAGGCGCGAAATCGTCTGAGAGCACAGGCACGTCATCCATCCGGATCGGCGCCTGATACAACGTGCCGGCCGCATCGACGAAGCGATCAACGGTCACGACGCGCCCGGCGGCAAGTCCGCGGGCGCGTCGCAGGATCTCGTCGGCGGGCAGCGCCGGCGCGTCGGTCCCAATGATGATGATGTTGCGCAACGAGTTGGGGGAGCCGTACTGGTTGAAGTCGACCGGGAACACATATACTGTTGTAAACACTTGCCTTACCGTCTTGTAGATCGCCCGGAACAACCGCGAATCCGGCCCGTCCAGCGCCCCAATAATGTTCGACGCCACCACACCCCCCGGCGCGAGCCGCGCCCTCGCCAGCATGAAGAACTCCCGGGTCGCCAGGTGGAAGGGGATCGTGTCTTTCAAGTAGGCGTCGGTCATGATGATATCCTGGGGCTCGGCGGTCAGACGCAGGTGCAGCCGGCCGTCACGGGCGTCAACGCGAAGCCTGTCGCCCAGCCGCACGCCAAAATACTGCTGCGCCGCGGTCGCCACCTGCGGATCGATCTCGGCCACGGCCACCACGACGCTTGGGTAGTCGGCCACGTATCGATCGGGCACCGTCCCGCCGCCAAGACCGATCATGGTCATCCGCGACGGCTTTGCGACAAAGATCAACGGTAGATGCATGTAATCGGCGTATGCGAAGACCGTCCGCCGCGGATTGTCGCGATCCTTTGCGCTCTGCCAGTAGTTGTCGAGTCTGAGGTAACGGATCGAGCCTTCGTCTGAGATCGTGATGCGATGATAGACCGTGTCCTTTGCGTACACGGTGCTGGACGACCGGACCGGCGACGGCTGGGCGAATCCGCCGGCGATCATGACGACCACCACCAGCGCGCCTACTCCGGCGGGCAGGAGGCGGCGGGAGGTGAGCCAGCCGAGCACGGCCATCCCCATCAGCAGGAACCCCATCAGGGTGATGATCGCCCGCACGCCCAGATAGTTGATCAGCACAAACGACGTGGCCAGCGTCCCCGCGATGGACCCTACGGTGCTCAGGGCGTACAGCGACCCGGCAGTCTGCCCCATGGTGGCCACGGCCCGGGCCCGCAGCCGGACCGCAAACGGCGAGACCATACCCATGACGATGCTGGGCACGACGAACAACGCGATCGCCCCGAGCAGCGGACTCAACTGTGGCCCCGCGTTCGCCCGGGCGATACTGTCCAGCACCGGCGCCGCGATCATGGGGATTGGCACCGTCAGCAGTCCCGCCACGAACACGATTCCCGAGAAGAGGGCAGGCGACGGGTACCGATCGGCGAACCGCCCGCCGACCGCGTACCCAACGCTGAGCGCGGCCAGGAAGACCCCAATCAGGCTGCCCCAGACGTAGATCGAGTTGCCAAAGTACGGCGCGAGCACGCGGCTGGCAATGATTTCCAGCGACAACAGCACTCCGCCGCTGGTAAAGACAATGATCTCGAGAATGACCCCTCACCTCCGCAACATCAGAGCCGTCTGCCGATCCAGTGGTTGGTGACTAAGAGCATACATCTCCGCGGAACAGATTCCCTTCGCTGATTTCAGCGAAGCCATGTACCTCCTCGGCGACGCCGCCGGGTGGATGGGCCAGGAACCGCTGTGGCGTCTGGTACGTCGCGGAGACCTTCATCTTGCGGAGAGTCACTCGAGAGCGATCGTGAGAATGGCCGCCCTGATGGCAAAATACCGCGACCTGCCCAAACCCTTCGAACTCATCCCCTGATGATCTCGTCGATCATGCCCACCTGTCCTGGCTTACGACCTCTTCACGCGGCTCAAGCGGTCACGGACACAGCGGTCTCGAAGACCAACCCGCCGCGTTGATGATCGATCCTGATGTGATCGCCGTGCTTCACCTCGCTACCCAACACCTTCCGGGCAATGACGTTTTCGATTTCCTTCTGGATGAGCCGCCGTAGCGGGCGCGCGCCGAAGTCCGGGTTGTACCCTTCGTGCGCCAGGTATTGCTTGGCCGCGTCGGTGATCTCGAGCCCGATGCCCTGACTCACGAGCCGGGCCGCCAGATGCGCCGCCTGCAGGCCCACGATCTCGACCAGCTGTTCCTGCGAGAGGGGCTGGAACACGATGATCTCGTCGATGCGGTTGAGGAACTCGGGCCGCATCGCCTTGCGCAGCTCTCCCAGCACCAGCACGCGGGCCATCTCGAAAGCCGCGGGATCCTTGCTTTCGAGCCCCTGGAGGTGCCGGCTGCCGAGGTTGCTGGTCATGATAATGACGGTATTCTTGAAATCGACCGTGCGGCCGTGGCCGTCGGTCAGACGGCCATCGTCCAGGATCTGCAAGAGCAGATTGAATACATCTGGGTGCGCCTTTTCGATCTCGTCGAAGAGGATGACGCGATATGGGCGGCGCCGCACAGCCTCGGTCAACTGGCCGCCCTCGTCGAACCCTACGTACCCGGGGGGCGCACCGACCAGACGGCTGACCGTGTGCCGTTCCTGGTACTCGGACATGTCGAGACGCACCATCGCGTCCTCGTCATCGAACAACTGGTGAGCGAGCGCGCGCGCCAGCTCGGTCTTCCCGACGCCGGTGGGTCCCAGAAACAGGAACGACCCGATCGGGCGTCGTGGATCCTTCAATCCGGCGCGGGCGCGACGGATGGCATCGGCGACGGCGGTGACGGCTTCGTCCTGCCCCACCACGCGCTCGTGCAACCGCTCTTCAAGATGCAGCAGCTTCGCCATCTCGCCTTCGAGCAACCGCTGCACGGGCACACCGGTCCAGCGCGCGACGACCTCCGCGACATCGTCGGCGGTGACCTCCTCGTTGAGCAGGCCACCGTTCTCCTGGATGGTGCGCAGTCGCTCCGTATGCGCCTTCAACTGCCGCTCCAGATCCGGCACGACCCCGTAGCGCAGCCGGGCCGCGGCTTCCAGATCAGCGCGGCGCTCAGCCTCCTCGATCTGGTGGCGGGCTTCTTCGATCTTTTGCTTGGTATCGCGGATCGCCGTGATCGCTTGCTTCTCTTGCTCCCACTTCGCGCGGATCGCCTGCGAGGACTCGCGCAGCGACGCCAGCTCTTCTTCGAGCTTCTGTAGCCGGTCCCGGCTCGCCGCATCGGTCTCACGCCGCAGGGCCTCGCGCTCGATCTCCAGTTGCATGATCCGGCGGTCGACCTCGTCGAGCTCGGCCGGTTTGCTGTCGATCTCCATGCGCAGCCGGCTCGCGGCCTCATCCATCAGATCGATCGCCTTGTCGGGCAGAAACCGTGCGCTGATGTAGCGATCCGACAGCATGGCGGCGGCCACGACGGCTGAGTCGGTGATCCGCACGCCGTGGTGGACCTCGTAGCGCTCTTTCAGACCACGCAGGATGCTGATGGTGTCTTCGACGGACGGCTCCCCGACCAAGACCGGCTGGAACCGGCGCTCCAGGGCGGGATCCTTCTCGATGTGCTTGCCGTATTCGTCGAGTGTCGTGGCGCCGATGGCGTGCAGCTCGCCGCGCGCCAGCATCGGCTTCAAGAGATTGGCCGCGTCGATGGCGCCTTCTGCCGCGCCCGCTCCAACCACGGTGTGCAATTCGTCGATGAAAAGGATGATCTGCCCCTGGCTCGCGGCGATCTCCTTCAACACGGCCTTGAGGCGCTCTTCGAATTCCCCGCGGAACTTCGTCCCGGCCACCAGCGCGCCCATATCCAGGGCGACCACACGCCGGTTCTTGAGCCCTTCGGGGACGTCGCCGCGCACAATCCGTTGCGCGAGACCTTCGACGATGGCCGTCTTGCCCACGCCGGGATCGCCGATCAGCACCGGGTTGTTCTTGGTGCGGCGGGAAAGCACCTGAATCACCCTGCGGATCTCTTCGTCTCGACCGATGACCGGATCGAGCTTTCCGGCCGCTGCGAGCTGTGTGAGATCGCGGCCGTAGCGCTCGAGCGCCTGGTATTTACTCTCGGGGTTCGGATCGGTGACCCGCTGCTGGCCGCGCACGTCCTCCAGCACCTCATACAACCGGTCACGGGTCACGCCGAGGTCGGCGAGATGCCGGCCGGCCTGACCGTCTTGCTCGTCCATGATGCCGAGCAGCAGATGCTCGGCGCTGAGGTACTCATCCTTGAGCCGGTCGGCCTCCCGCTGCGCGGTTTCCAGCACGCGCGCCAGGCGGGGCGACAGCATGATGCCCCCGGCCGGGGCACCGCCCGAGACCTTTGGGCGGCGTTCCAGATCGGCCACAAGCCGCGTGCGCAGCACGCGGGGGTCGACGTTCAACTTCAGCAGTAACTGCGGAACGAGCCCCTCGCTCTGCTCGACGAGCGCCACCAACAGGTGCTCGGGGTCCACGGCCTGATGACCGCGGGTCGTCGCCTCTTGTTGGGCGCCCAGCAGTGCTTCCTGCGCTTTCTCAGTGAATCGGTCAAATCGCATCGCCATGATCGTCTGCTCCTACGCCTTCAACCCCGCCCTGGGATTCTCAGTTTGTGTCGTCTGGAGTTCCTCAATCAACTCGCGCTGGCGTTTCGTAAGCCCCGTCGGCGTGACGACCTTCGTTCGAACGTAGAGATCGCCTCGCCCGCCGCCGCGCGCATGCGGCATGCCCAACCCTTTGAGCCGCAGCCGGCGTCCGGTCTGCGTCTCCGGTGGCACGGTCATGGTCACATTGCCGTCGAGCGTCGGCACGTCGATCTGCGCGCCCAGCGCGGCCTCCGCGACCGTGACCGGCACTTCAATCGTCACATCGTCGTCGGTGCGCTCGAACAGCCTATGCGGCATGACCTGCATCATCAGATAGACGTCGCGATGGCCCGCGGCCCCGGCCAGCCGGATCGTCTGGCCCGAGCGCACTCCCCGCGGGATCTGCACGTCGACGCGCTTGCTCCCGGGCAGTTCGATCTGCCGCCGCGCCCCATGGAACGCCTCGTCGAGCGTGATCTCGACGACGGAGTCCGGCGGTGGCGTCTCGGCTCCGGCAGTGGCCGCGGCATCAGCCGCCCATTCGCCGGCCTGCGGAGCGGCGGCGCCACCGGGCCGCCGCCCAAATCCAAACAACTGCTGGAAGAAATCACTAAACCCGCCGCCCTGACCAAACAAGTCCTGAAGGTCTCGGGCGTCGCCGACTCTGAACGTGACACCGCCGGGTGCGCTCCACCCTCGTTGCCCGCCGCCGCCGAAGAGATCGTTGAGCGGAACACCGCTCTTGTACGCATCGTAGATCTGATCGTACTGTGCGCGCTTCTGCTGATCATTGAGGGCCTGATAGGCCTCGTTGATCTCTTTGAAGCGGTCTTCGGCGCCCTTGCCTTTGTTGACGTCCGGATGGTGCTTGCGCGCGAGACGGCGGAACGCCTGGTTGATCGCCTTCTGGTCCGCGGCGCGGTCAACACCCAGGAGCTTGTAGTAGTCCTTGAACTCCATGCGCGGACCCAGGTGCGCTACTGCGCCACGCGTACTCGCGCGGGACGCAGCACCTCGTCGCCGACGAAGTACCCGCGCTGCACCTCGTCGACGACGGTCCCAACCTGCGCCGTCTCCGTGGCCGGGACCGCATCGACCGCTTCGTGCACGCGCGGATCAAAGGTCTGGCCAACGCTTTCCATGGCCCGCACTCCAACATTCGCCAGCCGTTCGAGCACCTGACGGTGCGCGAGGCGGAGGCCATCGCCGATCGCCGAGGCCGCGTGGCCCTCGCCCGCGGTAGCACCGGCGTGGGCAATGGCACGCTCCAGTGTGTCCAGGACCCCCAAGATCACCATCAACATCGACCGGCGGGTGACGGCTACCGCGTCTTCACGCTGCCGCGCCGCCTGCTTCCGGTAGTTTTCCAGATCGGCCGCAGCCCGCAGGAACTGCTGCCAGTTGCGGTCCGCCTCGCCTCTCAGGCGGGCGACGTCGGCCTGCAGGCTCTCAAGCGTCGACGGAGCTTCCGCCGCGGGCTCGCCGGCATCGTCGGCCCCTATTTCACCGTTGGTAGGCCGCCGCTGATCCATCACGCCACCCTAGGTGCTCGGCTTGTACTCGGCATCGATCACCTCGTCGCCGGGTTTCGTCGACTGTCCGGGCGCCCCGCTGCCGGCCGCACCCGCGCCCGCCGGCGCACCGGCCGCGGCCTTGTACATCGCCTCGCTCAACTTGTATGACGCCTGCTGGACGGCGTCGGCAGCGCGCTTGATGCGTTCGAGATCCTGACCGCCGAGTGCCTCGCGCAGCTCTTTCAGCGCACTGTCCACCTGGGCGCGCTCGTCCCCTGAGATCTTGTCGCCGTGATCCTTGAGCAGTTTCTCGACCTGGTAGGCGACCGAATCGCCGCGGTTGCGTACCTCAGCGGCGTCGCGGGTTGCCTGGTCCTCGGCCGCGAAACTCTCGGCCTCTTTGACCATCTTGTCGACTTCCCTCTTGTCGAGTGTCGACGTCCCAGTGATCTTGATGGACTGCTCGCGATTGGTGGCCTTATCCTTGGCCGTCACGTTCAGGATGCCGTTGGCGTCGATGTCAAAGGTCACCTCGACCTGCGGCATACCACGCGGGGCAAGCGGAATCCCGTCGAGGGTGAACCGGCCCAGCGTGCGATTGTCGCGCGCCATCGGCCGCTCGCCCTGTTGCACATGGATCTCCACCTGCGTCTGGCCGTCGGCCGCCGTCGTGTACGTCTCGGTCTTGCGCGTCGGGATCGTGGTATTGCGCGGCACCATCGGTGTCAGCACGCCGCCCAGCGTCTCGACGCCCAGCGTCAGCGGTGTCACGTCCAGCAGGACGACCTCGCGGACCTCTCCTGCCAGCACACCGGCCTGGATCGCCGCGCCGAGCGCGACCACTTCGTCGGGATGGACCTCGCGGTTGGGTTCTCGACCCGTCATACGCCGCACGAGTTCCTGGATCATCGGCATGCGCGTCGCGCCGCCCACGAGGATAACCTCGTTGAGGTCTTTCTCGGACAGCTTGGCGTCGGCGAGCGCCTGCTTGAACGGGCCCATGCAGCGCTCGACCAGGTCGGCGGTCAACTCTTCGAACTTCGCGCGGGTCAGCACCATGTCGAGGTGCTTCGGCCCCGTCGCGTCGGCCGTAATGAAGGGCAGGTTGATCGTCGTCTGCACGACCGTGGACAGCTCGACCTTCGCGCGCTCAGATGCCTCGCGCAGCCGCTGCAGCGCCTGCCGGTCTTGGCGCAGATCGATGCCCTGCTGCTTCCTGAACTCGTCCGCCAGCCAGTTGACGATGCGCTCATCCCAGTCGTCGCCGCCCAGGTGTGTATCGCCGTTGGTGGCCTTGACGTGGAACACGCCCTCGCCAATTTCGAGAATGGAGACATCGAAGGTGCCGCCGCCCAGGTCGAAGACGAGCACCGTCTCGGCGCCCTTCTTTTCGAGGCCATAGGCGAGACAGGACGCCGTGGGCTCGTTAATGATACGCAGCACCTTCAGCCCGGCAATCTCGCCGGCGTTCTTGGTCGCCGTACGCTGGGCATCATTGAAGTAGGCGGGCACGGTGATGACCGCTTCGGTGACCTTCTCGCCCAGGTACGCTTCGGCATCGGTCTTGAGCTTCTGCAAGACCATCGCCGAGATCTCTTCGGGCGTAAACGTCTTCCCCGCGGCCGGGATGCGCACCACGGCCATGCCGTTCTGACCTTCCTCGACCTTGTAGGGCACGATCCGGCGCTCCGAGTCGACCTCGGCGTACCGGCGGCCCATGAAGCGCTTGATCGAGGACACCGTGTTCTCGGGATTGAGGATGCCCTGGCGCTTGGCCATTTGCCCGACCAACCGCTCGCCGGTCTTGGTGAACCCCACCACCGACGGCGTCAGCCGGCCCCCCTCGCTGTTGGGGATCACCTGCGTCTCGCCGCCGATGACGACAGCGATGACCGAGTTCGTCGTGCCAAGATCGATACCGACAACCTTGCCCATGGTTCTGCTCCCTTCCCCTGAATGCCCGGGGAACGCTCTAGTCTTCGACTGCTACCGAAACGGTCTTTGGACGGACGCGCTCGGCCTTCGGGATCTTCACCTCCAGAATACCCTGCTTGAAGGTGGCCTTCGTCTCGTCGCTCTTGACCTCATTGGGGAGCGCAATCGTTCGTTGGAACGCGCCATACCGCAGTTCACGCCGGTAGTAATTGCGGCCCTTGTCCTCGTGCTCAGCTTTCGCCTCGCCCTTGATCGTGAGGCCCTCAGCTGTGACCGTGACGCCTACGCTCTTGGGGTCGATGCCCGGCAGCTCAGCCTTCACCACGACCTCATGATCGGTCTCGTAGACTTCCAGGGCGGGCTGCCAGACCAGGGGGCCTGATGTCCGCGGCCTGCGGCTGAAGAAGTCCTCAAACAACCGGTCCATTGACTCCCGCATGGACATCATCTCATCGAACGGCTCCCAGCGGATCATGCTCATGACTTTTCCCCCCCCTGTCCTTCGAGGATGCGTTCCACCAGCCAGTCCACTGCATTTGCGTCGTCGTTGCGGTAGTGCAACCGTTCGTGCACTTCGAGGATCAGACGCACGCCGGCCAAGTTCAGCCGATGCAGCTCAATCAACTGCCGGATGACCCTGACCCGCTCGATGTCGTGGTCCGAGTACAGGCGGATTCGGTTACGCCGGACCGGGCTCAGCAGCCCCCTCGCCTCGTAGATCCTGAGGGTGCGAGGGTGCAAGCCAGTGATCTCCGCAGCGACGCTGATGACATAGACGGGTCTCGCTCCTCTCGCCCCGCCCCTGTCTGCGATTCTGGCCCGGCTCCTCGTCATTGGCAGAACCCCTGATAACTATCCTGACAATATCATTGTCAATCTTTCTGCGTTTGTCAACACCCATCATTGGGCGAGTGTGGAAGCGGGCTGTCTAGCGGACGAGACCCTTGCGGATAGCGTGCGCGACCGCCTGTGACCGATCGCGCACTCCGATCTTGCGGTAGATCGTGCGAAGGTGGCTCTTGATGGTGCTCTCAGAGACGAAGAGTTTCGACGCCAGCTCGCGGGGGCTCGCACCGTTCGCGATCCCCACGAGGATCTCGACTTCCCGATTGGTCAGTCCGTGGCTATGAAGACGCGCCCCGCCGTTGGAGCGCCCGCGCGACATCGAGGAGATCCGATCGAGCAGCTTGCGGGTCACGCCGGGGTGCACCGCCGACATCCCCGCCCGCACGGCCCGGATGGCGCGGACGAGATTCTCGGGGGTAATATCCTTGAGGATGTAGCCGCTGGCGCCGGCCTGGATGGCCTCGAACACGACTTCGTCGTCATCAAACGCCGTGAGCACCAACACTTCCAGGCTGCCGTTGTTCTTCTTAATACGTCTAATGGCTTCGACCCCATCCAGCTTGGGAAGCCGAATGTCCATGAGCACAATGTCGGGCTTGAGCTCCGCCGAGAGCCGCACGGCTTCCTCGCCATCACCGGCTTCGGCCACGATGCGCAAATCGGGCTCCCGATCGAGCAGGAGCTTGAGCCCTGACCGCACGAGCAGCTGGTCTTCGACCAGCAGGATGCTGATCACGTCGTTCCTCCACACACGGCTCGACGATGATCGGCAGTCCTCCGGCGATTGCCGACTCGTTCGGAAGAGCGTTTGTTTGTGACAGAACGCGTACTGTCTGGTAGATATGTTAGCTTCAGTGCCTGCGGTGAGGATTCCTCCTAGCGGATGAACCCCTTGCGGATCGCATAGGCGACAGCCTGTGACCGGTCGCGAACACCGATCTTGCGGTAGATCGTGCGAAGGTGGCTCTTGACGGTGCTCTCCGACACGAACAGTTTGGCCGCCAACTCGCGGCTGGACAGTCCTTTTGACACACCTACCAGGATCTCCACTTCCCGCGCCGTCAGACCGTCGCTGTGGATCGGGGCAGCGCCGGGCGTCCGAGCCCGCGACATCAGAGAGATACGCTCCAGCAGCTTCCGCGTGATTCCGGGGTGGACCGTCGACATCCCGGCCCGTACGGCGCGGATCGCCCGCACGAGATTGCTTGGCGTAATATCCTTCAACACGTAGCCGCTGGCACCGGCCTGAATCGCCTGGAACACGCTCTCGTCGTCTTCGTACGCGGAGAGCACCAGTACCTCAACGTCGCCGTTGCCTTCCTTGATCTGGCGCGTCGCCTCGATGCCGTCCATCTTGGGGAGCTTGATGTCCATCAGCACAAGGTCGGGCCGCAATTCAGTGGCCATCTTGACGGCCTGTTCCCCGTCCTCGGCCTCGCCGACGACGCGGATGTCGGCCTCTTGGTCGAGCAGAGCCCGGAGTCCGGATCGAACCAGACACTGGTCTTCAACGAGCAGGACGCTGATCACACAGATTCTCCAACTCTCATTTTACGCGCCCTTGCGCGCTTCGACTCGCCGGATCGGGAGGGCGATCAGCACCCGCGTACCCCGGCCGGACTGCGAGCGGAGGACGAGCGTACCTCCAAGCCTCGCGAGCCGTTCTTGCATCGTCATCAATCCGAACGAGAGCCTGCGGGCGTCGATACGCAGCGCCCGCGCCACGTCGAACCCCACCCCGTCGTCGCGCACCGTGACTTCAAACGCATCTCCTCTGACTCGCCCGTGCACTTCGACGTGCTTTGCCGACGAATGCCGGTAGACGTTGGCCAGGGCTTCGTTGATGACCTGGAACACCTCGTCGGCGGTGGTCTCATCGAGGACCGTATCCGGAGCGCGCCACCGCAGCGAGCACGTCAGCCCGCGCGTCCGCTCCAACCGTGACAGCGCTTCTTTCACGCGCTCTTCCAACGTTGCCTCTGGATGCGCGACCCGCAGGTTGCGGATCAGCGCCCGCATTTGCCGGATGGCCTGCTCCAGCTCAGCTTCAAGACCGGTCAGGGTCTTGGTCGAACCCCGCCGCCCGCCCGCGCGCACAAGCCGCAGGTGCAGCATGATGCCGGAGAGCAACTGCAGCGGACCGTCATGGATCTCACGGGCTACGCGGTCGCGCACCTCGCTGGTTGTGCTGGCCTCCGTGTGGCGGCGGATCCGCGCTTGCTCGACGCGTCCCACGCTTGCCTGGACCGCCAGGAGGGCTGCCAAATACCGGTCCGGGGGCGCGACGGGCGAAGACGAAAACAGACCGAGCGCGCCAAACGCACCGCTACCGGCCAATACGGGGAGTATCACACCGCGCCGGACGGGCTGGCGCAGCGGTCGGTCGCGGCTGGCGAGTTCGATCGGGCGCTTGCGTTGAATGATCTCGGCGTGCCAGCGCTGGAGCAGCCGTGCCGAGGGCCAGACTGCCTGTGCCGGATGTCGGATTTCGAGGAAGTCGGTTGGGCCGTCGGGAAGCCGCAGCACAGCGACCTCGGCGCCTGACAGCGCGGCGGCCTCGCGTACGGCCGACGCGAGGAACGCTGTCTCATCACTACCCGGGGTCGCGCGGGCGATCCGGCTGAAAGCCGCGAAGACCTCCTCAGGCACGTGACGCTGTCCTCCGGTTGGACCTGGGCCTGCGAACAAGGTTCCAGGATGATGAATATCTAGTCGGAATGCCAGCGACATGACCCTCCGGCAATATCTATTATGCCCATCGTGAGGACTTCTAGACCCGACCGGACTACGCCGCTCGGAGGAGTGACTAGGCGGCTCGAAACGTGCCTGCATCCCCCCGTGGCGGTGCACCACCGGCCGGGGTGCCGTTGGACCAGCATAGGGCCTCGGCGCGTCGGGGGAAAGGCCCGGGGTGGTCTCCCGGCCGGGCGGCGCCCCTACTTACGAGCATAGACGTTCACGTGCAGCGGAAACCGCGGATCGGCCCAATCCAGGTCGGCGCGCGAGGCGTCCTCGATCGCGTTGCGATTCGCAGCGCAAAACGCGGCGATCGGGTTCCCGTGAATCGAGATGCTCACTTCAGAGAACGGTGCCAGCAGCAGCCGGAGCGAGTCTTCGGTGAACCGCCAGTAGTCGCCGGGGAACCCGTTGCGTGGAGCCGTGAGGCTGACACGGGGTACGGTCATCAACAGCAGACCGCCCGGCGTGAGTACGCGGTGGATCTCGGCAGCCGCAGCAAAGGGATCGGGCACGAGGAGCAGCACCTGGGTACAGACGATGCAGTCGAAGCTCGCGTCGGTTACCTGCGGCATCTTCTGGACGTCGGCGACGATCGTGACGTGCTCACCCGACGTCAGGCTCATGATATCGTACCGCTCGACGCGCGCCGGATCGAAGTACGCTTTGTAGTCGGGCCACCCGAACTCAAGGATGCGGCCCCGCACTTCGTGTGCATGGGAACGGATGAAGGTCCCGCTGTAGTACCGGTTGACCGGCGTCCCGTAGTCGAACCCCCGGCCCTGAGAAAGCGGGAGCACGCGGCAGCGGTAGAGCATCCTGAGCCACCGCACGGTGCATCGCGCGAGCAGGCGCCGGCCCCAATGCCACGCGGAAAGCCGCAGTTCCCGGGTCACGTAAGAACTGTTCCCAAGCCCGTTCGGCTCCAGGCCGCCGCGGCCGACCCCGCCGGGCAGGGTGTGACAGGGAGGGATGGATCTTTCGCGCAGAGAAGTCCGTTCTTATAGAGGGCAATGCGAGGGGTGAACCTGCTCAGGCTGTGCCTGGCCGTCGCCCTGTGCGGCGGCCTTGTCGTCCCGCGCGCGGGCGCCGGACCGGGCGGTTTGCTCACCCCTGTCATTGTCTACGTGCCCGAGGAGTTCCATACCGGTGGCGCGTATACCGCGATCCAAGCCAGCGCGGATGGCCGGGTCTATATCGGGACGACAATCTATGACGGGTACGCGCACTTGCTCGCGTTTTCTGCGGCCTCGGGGCGGTTCGAGAACCTGGTGAACGTCGGGGTGGTCACCGGCGAGCGCACCCCCGGACCGTACGCCCAGGCCAAGATCCATACGAAGCCGGCCATCGCGCCCGACGGCCGTGTCTACGTCGGCACCAAGTCCGGCAAGCCGGCCCGTGAAGCGCGCTGGCAAGAGAACTATCCCGGCGGCCATCTGCTCGTCTACGATCCGCGGGCCGGGACTACCACCGATCTCGGCATCATCAAACCAAAGGTCAGCATCATCGCCGTGGGGGTCGACCCCTCGCGCGGCATCGTGTATGCCCTCACCGATCCGGACAGCCATCTTGTGACCTATGATCCGCGAACCCGACAGTTTGTCGACCGCGGGCAGTTTGGACCGCCCGGGCAGGATCCGACGCGCTATCTGGTCGTGCTCGCCAACGGCGACGCCTTCCACCGGTGGGACACCAGCACCATGTCGAGATTTGTGGCCTCGTCGGGATCGATCGAACGCGTGCCGCTGGTCGTCACGGGTGCGGGGACCTACGAAGCACCGTACGCGGTGGCCACGGCGCCCGACGGGCGCCGATTCCTCGGCGTCGGCAAGACATCGGGCCAGGCGTACGTGTTCGAGCCGAGGGAACGGGACATTGCCGTGCGAATCCTCGGGGCCGTCGCGCCGGACGGGTACACGACGTCGGGCAGCCACTACACGATGACGGCGGCGCCAGACGGCGCGGTGTACTACACGGGGCAGTTTGGGCAGGACCTGTTCGTCGAACGCGTGCCGGCCGACCTTGGGAGACCCGTGCTCGTCGGCCGCGTTGCGCCCCTTGGGCCGCCGCCGGCGGGGTACTCGCGGCAGGTCGCCCGCGACTTGGTCGTGCAGGGATCGACGGCCACGCCGGACGGCACCCTGATCGTGATGACGGCGTATCCGCTGCGGCTGCTGCTCTTTAGGGGCCTGGCGCCACGGTGAGCGGGGTTCGCGCGCTCATCGCGGCGTTCCTACTGGCGGGGGCGCTCTTCAGCGCTCCCGCGATCGTTCCGGACGCGCGCGCCGCGGCGCCATCGAAGCGGATCGCGTTCCTGATCGATTCGTGGTATCCAATCTCGCACGCCGACGTAATCGGCACGCGGTTCCTCGAGGGCTACCGGATGGGCGATCGGACGTATCCTTCCCCGGTCGGCGTCGCCTCGGTCCTCACGATTGCCCCGCGACCAACCGACCGCGGCAACGAACTCACCTCGCGCTATGGCATCCGTCTTGCGGGGTCGGTGGCCGAGGCGCTGCTCGACGATCCGCGGGCTGCGCAACCGAAGCTGGCCGTGGATGGCGTACTGCTCGCGGTACGCACCCCGCTGCCCGCGACAACTCCGGCGGAGCCCTCCGGACAGTTCCGGCTCTTCAGGGACACGATGACGGTCTTCGATCGCGCAGGCAGCCGCGTGCCGGTCTTCGTCGACAAGAACCTGGCCGCGACGTGGCAGGAGAGTCAGACGATCATGACCGAGGGCGCAAAGCGGGGCGTGCCGTTGATGGCCGGGTCCGTCGTCCCATGGGTGCCCCTTGAGCCGTCGCTGCCGGTGGGACGCAAGCCGCTCGTGGCGGTCGCCGTGGCCGCGGCGCCGTACGACCTGTACGCCATCCACGTCGCCGATCTCTTGCAGGCAGTCGTCGAGACGCGCGGCGCGAGGGAGACAGGGGTCGCGTGGGTGCGGGAGGTGGGTCGGGGCTTCTGGTCGATGCCGGACGGGAACCAGTGGGGGCGCGACGTCCTGGACACGCTGTTGACCACCGCGCGGACGCGGCGGTCCTACGCGCCGAGGATTCCCGACGGACTGACAGACGACGTCTATGTGGTCTTAGTGCAGTATGTCGATGGGATGAGGGGCGTTGTCGCGTTGATGACGCGCCAGTTCGATGACGCGGAGTTTCGCGTGGGGATCCGCTACGAGGGGCAGGTGGCGCCGTACATCGGTGGGCTGGTGCTCGGCGGGGCCCCGTACGATCACTTCGGCTATCTCGCTCACGCGCTCGTGCAATTCTACACGACCGGTAAGCCTGTCGCGCCGGCCGACCGGACGCTGCTGAGTACGGGGATCAGCCTGATGGGCATGCAGTCACGCCAAACGGGAGGGCAAACGATCTCGTCCCCAACGCTTGGCGTGAGCTACGCGGTGTTCAATACGTTTAGCCGCTAGCCGGCCACCTTCGCTTACTTCGCCAGCGCGTACAAGTGGTAGTGCTCGTCCGCGTATTCGGTCTTCCAACCGGCGCAGCCCTCGAGCCCGCCGCCTCTCAGGATGACGTGGGTGACCCCGTACCCGGAGGATAGCTCCTTGAGGAGGCGGCAACGCTCTTCCGGGGAGGGCTGGACGGGTGTCGGAGCCGGGGCCTGCCGTGGCGCGCGGCCGGTCCGACGGCCTTCGCGCTGGTAGCGGAAGTCATCCTCCGCGTTCGCCTCGACCTCACCGTAGAACGCCTGCGCCAGGTGCAACCGCTTGTACCATTCCATCACCCCGACGTCATCGTAAGGGATGACCGAATGTTCCATAAAAGCCGGGGCACCAGTATAGAGCCGAAACGTGCGCCAGTTCGGCGGAATGAGATAAGTTTGACCAGGCACTCCCGTGCGTTTGACGTGCCGCATGACGGTGGGTATCCGCCTCGCGTCCAGGGCAAACCGCGCTCTGGTCTCAAGCACTCCGGCGATGCAGAACAATACCAGGACGCCCACGCTCGCCACAACGAGGGCCTGCCCCGCAGCCGCGCCGGTTTCGAGCCGGCTGACCACGAGGGACACGGCGTATCCGAGGATGATCAGGGTCGCGAGCGGCACGGTGAAGGCCGACATCCGCCAGGGAAGGAGTGCGGCGAGCGTGTTGTTGTATCGGACGGCCTGCGCCGCCGTCAGCACCGCCGTGGTGAGAAACGACCCCAGGAGAATCCAGAAAAAATCGGTCTTCCGAACAAGATAGAGGGCAGCCACGATCAGCGCGACCTTGATGTAGACCGCCCCACCCAGCCATAGCGACGGCACCGAGGGCGGATAGTACGCGACCCGCCAGAGGATATTCTGCGCTTCCTTCCAGAGCGCGGGATTCGTCGGGCCGAACGCCAGATAGGAATACGCCAGCACCGGCAGGATGAGCACGAACGCCAGGAGACCCAACCCGATTGCCGGCCGTACTCCCTTCCCGCGCCGGATCATGATGGCCATGTAGGTGAGTGTGAGCACTGCCGAGCAGAGGACGTAACTGGGTTGGAATATCGATGCGATCGTAGACGTCGTGATGGCCCATACCGGCCGGCCGCGCATGAACAGGTAGATCGAGAGCAACAGAAACGCCCCAAAGGTGCCCGGGTTCAGCATGTCCCCCAGGATGCGTTTCTCGCCGATGCCCTCCAGCAACAGGATCCGGCCGATGTTGAAGTGGTGCGGTGACGAGGTGAGCGGCAGGCGAAGGCCCATGCGGACGAGGTAGCCAAATACCGGCGAGTGGAGCGCGACCATCAGGGTCACAAAGATGAGAAACGTCGCGCGCGTGCGGTGGATGGGAACGAGCTGCGAGATGATACCAATCATAGAGAACGCGTAGACGCCAGCCAGCACGAGGAAGTACAGATACACGAGGCGCAGACTCAGATATCGCTGCGTAAATTCGACCAGCCCGGAGAACACGGGCCACGGATCCGGCGTCTGAGCGAACCAGTCGGCGCGCAGCAGGCCATAACCCGCCTTGGCCAACCCCTGGAAGAAGTATTGATTCTGCGTGTGATAAAAGAGCGCGTACTGCGCATAGGCGACGGCGAACGCCGCCGCCGCAAAGAGCACATACGACCGGGGCACCGGCCGTGACACGTCGACCATGAGATCCTCCTGGCGCGCTGTTAGAACGTGATCTCTTGCAGTTCGCGGAAGCGGCCCGAACGTAATGGTTGCCCGTCACTTGCCTGCGCGAGCTCGCTGAAGTTGTCGCTCCTGGTGGTCACGACGGACACCACGTACATCAGTTCCTGCTCTATCTGACTCTGGAACTGCACCGCCAGCCTGGCCAAGTCGCTGGCATCGCCGACACCCTGATAGCGTGGCAGCGCGAGCGAACGGGACACCTCCAGGCGACCCAAGAAGTGACTGGCATATATCGCCTGGTTTCGCGCCGTCTGGCGGGGATTCTTGAACGACCGGTCGATGGCCCACGTGGCCATGAATGCCGAGTACATGCCCAGTACGACTCCAATCGAGAATATCGGGTCGACAAATGCGGCCGCGTCGCCCGTCAGAAAGAACCCAGGGCCCGAGAGCTGCGCGGGACGATAGGAGTAATCGCGGATCATACGCGTGCTGCCCTCACAGAAGGTCGCGTGCTCGAGCAGCCGGTCAAGATACTGTGTCTCATAGCACTTACGCAAGAAGTATTCCTCGAGCCCCTTGTCTGTGGCCTTGATACGCTTCAGGTGGTCGATCGGCACCACCAGACCGACACTCGTGCTCTCGCGCAGAGGGATATGCCACGACCACCCCCACTCACCCAATTCCCCGACGGATGAGATAAATGTTGTGGGTGGGATCTGGCGGACGTGTTCGAACCCGTGCGCGCGACCGCCCGCGGCGACGTACTTCGATCCGGTGAAATACCCCCACACGCTCATGAAGCGAAACCCCTCGTCGATCACACGCATGCCGAGCTGTTTGGCGATGACGGCCCCCTGTCCGCTGGCATCGATCACGAATCGGCAGGCGATCCTGTCCGTTGCCTCGTCATCGGCCGCGCGGTACGCGACCGTGACGCGCTCGCCCCCGTTGAGGTCGACTTTGGTCGCCGACACGTCCTCAAACACCTGCGCGCCCTGTTCGCGGCTGTGCTCCAGCAGGATCTGGTCGAACCGATCACGCTCGACGTGCAGGGCCGGTCGCGTGTAGCCGAAGTCGGCGAAAGCGAGCTGTCGAATCACCCCGTGCCAAGCGTGCGTCCCACCGGCTTTCTTGATGAAGTCTTCTTCCTCAATTTTCTTCGTCGCGCCGAGCATGTCCGTATACTTCCAAAAGTGCGGGATGAGGCTCTCGCCGACGACATAGCGAGGGTGCCGGCGCTTCTCCAGCAGCACAACATCGTACCCCTTTTGCCGCAGCAGCGTTGCCGCTGTGCTGCCGGCCGGCCCGCCGCCAATAACAACAACGTCGCACTCTCGCGGTATGCGCATTGGGAACCCTCTCGGATTCGTGACGACTGACGTTGACCTTTGCTCTTAGTCTTTGATTGAGGACTGAACCCACTTGATGGTGAGGTCGAGGACGTTGTCTTGCACGTCGAGGCTGGTGAGATTGTTCGGCATGCCCTCGATGGGCGCCAGGGTAATCCGGTCACCGGCCTGATCGAACAGCTCGCGATATGTTCCGGTCTGGAGCTGCACGAAATCCCGATACATCGATGACCCGCGGCCGTAGACGAACATCACCGGCACGCCGCGGGACACCAAAGCACGGAGCGAGTCAACCACCGACTTCGAGAGCCACTCGGTTTCCGCGCCACCGTTTCTCCGACGCCTGAACAGTTGGCCCGCCGCGAGGTGGAGTTTTCGCATCCACCGTTGGCGGCGGCGCGGGTCGCGCATCCCCCGCAGGATCCGCGTCCAGGCGCCGTGCCGCGCGGCATTCCGCACGTCGTCCAACGCCCACCGGTTCACGGCCTGCTCGGTCTGGCCGCGCTCGTGGAGAGGCGGTGAGATCAACGCCACGCCGAGAAGGTTGCGGGCGTGCTGAACGCCCAGCAGCGCGGTCCGAGCCCCGAAGCACCGGCCGATCAGGACGACCTTGTCGAGCCCGCGCCGGTGAAGTTCCTCGATTGCCCCATGCAGGTCCTGACCGAATGGCTCTTCGTTTGTCGCGAGCGTGATCACGGCGTGCTTGAGCGCGCTCCCACTCGAGGGCCCGCTGCTTTCACCGAACCCGCGATAGTCAAAACGTAGCACGTGGAATCCCAGCGCGGCGAGGCGCCGGGCCAGACGTGGTTGAACGCGGTTTCGGTCCGACGTCGCGTTGAGCAGCACAACACCGATCCCACGAGGGGGCCCCAGGGGCTCCGTCAAGATCCCAAAGGCCCGGTCATCTGCCACCGGAAACCGCACGGGGATCTCCGTGCGGCTGATCGCTTCGGCCTCAATCAACTGATCGTGCGGTGTTGCCGTGCTCGCGTTCGCCATGATGCAGACCCCTCAAGAGTAGAATGCTTACGCCTGCTCCGCCGCACGCCGCCTCGGACTTCGCCGGCCGGGGACCACTTCGCGGATTGCGCGGACCAACCCGCGAATAACCTGCGGGTCGATCAGCCACAGCGCGGCGGCGTAGGTCACGGCTCCGGCCGCAATCAGGATGATCAACACGACGACTTCGGGCAAGTGGGCATGGCCCTCAAGCACCCACATCAGCGTGGCCACAACGGCGGCCATGATCGTGCATCCGATGACCGTCGCGTTCAGGGCGGCCCACACATCCCTAACGGTCATGCCGATCGCCTGGGACACGTAGCGATAGACGATCGGCATCAACGCGATGGTGGCGACCAGATAGCCTGCGGCGACGCCGATGATTCCCCAATGGAGCCCGACGACGAACGCCGGCAGGTAGAGGCCGACGGAAAACATGGACAGACGCAGGCGCAGACCCGGCTTGCCGGTGGCCTCCAGCCCTGTCGGCCAGAACGTCGTCAGCAGGCGCAGGAACCCGGCGATGGTCAGCACCCGGATGACCGGCACAGCCGGCAGCCACTTCGCGCTAAACACCACACTCACGGCCAGCGGGGCGACGAGGGCCAGACCGACCAGCATCGGCAACGTCACCATCGTCACATACTGGGTGGCGCGCATGAAAGCGTTTTTGAAACGCACCGCGTCGTCCTGTAGCCTGGACAGGGCTGGGAAGAACACCCGGTTGAGCAACCCGATGTCGTTGAGCGGCGCCAGAAAGACGGAATAGCCAAACGTGTAGTAGCCCAACGCCGTCGCCCCCAGATACCGGCCGACGAGCAAGTTGTCCATTTGCCGCACGAAGTAGTCGAACAGGGACGCCCCCTGCAGCCGGCCGCCAAAGGACCAGAGTTCAAGAAACTTCGAACGGACAAACACGAACCGCGGCCTCCAGCCGGTAGCGCGCCAGAGCAGAAGGGTCCCGGAGGCGTACATCGTGAGCTCCTGACCGACGAAGCTCCACACGCCCATACCGCGGTACGCCATCGAGATCCCGACCACACCGCCGACCAGCGTCGCCGCCATCGAGCGAAAGGCCAGCAACCGGTAGTCCATGCGCCGGGACACGATGGCCATCTGCATGGATGCGCCCGAGATGATCAAGAAACTCAGGGACAGCACCGACAGCACGCGACCGACCAGCGGATCGCCAAGCCAGCGCCCGACGAGGATGCCTGCGAGGGCGCCGAACGCCGCAAGGATGACGCCGAGCGTCACGCTTGCCCAGAAGCCTGTGGACAGATACTCGTCGTCGATCTCCCGGCGCTGAATGATTGCTGAACCCATCCCCATGCTCCCGATGATGCGGAGGAACGTGAGGAAGACCGCGGCCAGCGCAAAGACGCCGTAGTCCTTTGGGAGCAACAGGCGCGCCAGGACGACCGCAAAGATCTGGTCAACGACCCGGCGCCCGAATTGATCACCGCCGAACCACAGGATCCCACGCATTGTCGCCGCGCGAAGCCGATGCAACGGCACGCCGGCGGCGGTGGTTATCTGTTCAGACATTGGTGTAGGTTCTGTCCGGCTGGGAGCTCAATCAGGCGCCCGCGCGGCCGCGGTCGAGCATCTTCTTGTCGACCAGGCTCGCAATCGACGCAATCGTGCCAAAATTCGCCGGAACGAGTTCCTCGTCGGCTAGCTCGATCCCAAATTGCTGTTCCACGAAGGACACGAGCATCAGCAGACCCATGGAGTCGACCACGTGATTCTCGATCAACCCAAATTCGGGCGTCAACGCGCCCTTTGTCTCATCCCAGTGCAGTTCACTCAAGAGAAAGTTTCTCACCGTCACGGCTGTTGTCACCTAGCTGTCCTCCTTCTGGAAACCCGGCTTTTTGTGGTTCACCAGCCCGCACATTATGTGCGGTTGGGGACCGTTGACGCCGGCGCCGCCAGAGCGGTCCGGTCGGTCTTGCCCGTCGACGTCTTGGGTAGGGCCGGCACAAACTCAAAGATCTCCGGCAGCATGTATCGGGGCAGCAGCCCGGCGCAGAACTTCGTCAGGTCGCCGTCGTCCACGGCCGGGTTGTTCGTCACGACGAAGGCCTTGATCCGACTACCCACCACATCGTCCGGGATGGCGATGACGGCGCATTCGGCCACGGCCGGGTGCGCGGAGAGCGCCGACTCGATGTCGCCCAACTCGATGCGGTACCCCCGACTCTTGATCTGGTGATCCCGGCGCCCCAGAAAGATGGTGTGGCCGTCCGCACGTCGCCGGACCAGGTCGCCCGTCCGATAGACTCGGCCTTTCATCGGTCCTGACGGATTCTGCAGGAACGCCCGGGTCGTGCGCTCCGTATCCCCCCAATAGCCCTGCGCCACCGTGTCGCCCCGCACCTGGAGTTCACCGACCTCCCCGTCGGCCATCGGCTGTCCCGACTCGCCGACCACAAACACGTCGACGCCGCCGATGGGCACACCGATAGGAATAGACTCGGTCTGGTCTGCCGGCAAGAGCGGTACCGGGTAATACGTGCAGACGTTGGTCTCCGTCGGCCCATAGAGGTTGGTGAACACCGCGTGCGGTACCAACCCCATCAGCGCCCGCAGGTGTTTGGTCGGGAACACCTCACCCGCAAAGATCAGGTGCCGGAGCGTGCGCAACCGCCCAACGGTCAGGTTGCCGCGCAGCACCAGAAGCGTCAGCACGGAGGGTACCGAGTACCACATCGTGATGCCGCGGTCCTCGATGAACCTGGCCAGCTGCACCGGAAAGACCGAGATCTCGGGAGGGACGATGGCCAGGGCCGCTCCGGCCATCGCCGCCGCGAAGATATCGAGGATCGTCAGATCGAAGTGCAGCGGCGCATGATTCGAGAACACGTCCTCGGGCGTCCCGCCAAAGTAATCATGACACCACCCAACAAACGCCAGCGCGTTTCGGTGCGACAGCATCACGCCCTTCGGTTGTCCCGTCGATCCCGACGTGTACAGGATATAGGCCAGGTCGCCGCTGCTGCCCTCGACGGTGTGCGCGGCGGTCGGCGCGGCTTCCAGCGCATCGGTCCCCAGGCACCGTACGCCTTCCGGTGTAGCGCCTTCGTCACCTCGGGCGTCCAGGACGACCAGGTGCTGGAGCGGGGCACCCGCGCCTACGAGCCCGCTCCACTCTCGAGATTTCTCCCGATGCGTCACCAGGCAGCGGACTCCACAGTCGCGGGTAATATACCCCAGACGCTGGGCCGGGGCGGCCGGGTCCAGCGGTACATAGGCGGCACCGGCCTTGAGGATGCCGTAGATGCCCACGATGGCCTCGTTACATTTGTTCAAGAAGAGGCCGACGCGATCGCCCGGGCGGATTCCGGCTTCGCGCAGCGCAAACGCCAGTTGATCGGCGCGACGGTCGAGCTGCGCGTACGTCATGACCCCGCGTGTATCCCGCAGCGCAATGCGACCCGGGAATCGGTTCGCGGCCTCCGCAACGAGGTGGGGCAACAGCACCGCGTTCACAGCCCGAGGCCTCCGGCGATGATGTTCCGCTGGATCTCCGACGTCCCCGAGTACAGCCGGCTTCCAACGGCGTCGCGAAGTTCGCGTTCCAATTCGTACTCGGCCGTGTATCCGTATCCGCCGTGAATCTGCACCGCGTCGAGGCTGGATTCCACAAAACATTCGCTCAAATAGAGCTTAACCATCGCCGATTCCATCGCCGTGCGTTTGCCCTGAGTCTTCAACCAGCCTACCTTGTACAGCAAGAGCCGCGCGGTCTCGAGCCGGACCTTCATGTCGGCGATCCGGTGCGCCACGGCCTGAAACTTGCCGATAGGCTGACCAAACTGTGTCCGCTCCTTCGCGTGCGCGACGCACCGTTCGAGCTGCCGCTGCATCGTCCCTACCGCCGTCGCGAGTATGCAGGTACGCTCCCAGTCCATCGACGTGTTGAAGATCGTCGAGCCGGCGCCTGGAGCACCCAGCAGGTTCTCATCGGGAACCTCGCAACCGTCCAGGGCCAGCTCGCCCATCGGGGATGTTCGGAGTCCCATCTTGTGTATCTGACCGGCTACCGACAGACCCGGTGTCTGCCGCTCCACAATGAAGGCCGAGAGCCCGGCAAATCCCATCGCTGGATCAGTCCGGGCAAATACGAGAAAGACATCGGCGACGGGAGCATTCGTGATGAACGTCTTGCTGCCGGCGATCACATACCCACCGCTCGTCTTACGGGCCGTGGCACGAAGGCTGAATGCGTCCGAGCCGGACATCGGTTCGGTCATGGCCTGGACGCCGATCATGGTCCCGTCGCACAGCCGGGGTAAGTAACGCTCCTTTTGGTCTTCTCGCCCGAACTTCCACAAAGGGAGCTGAAAACTCCACATCTGCGCGTTGAGGGAGAATAACAGCCCGTTGTCTCTGCACGCGTATCCAAGCGCTTCCAGCGCGATCAGCGTCGTCAACGGGTCCAGACCGCCACCGCCATAGGCCTCAGGAAACGGCAACCCTTGAATCCCAAATGTGCCGCATTTCTCCCACAGCGCGCGCGAAAAATCGCCGTGCAGATCACGTGTCAACAGGTCGTCACGCAGTTCGCGCTCGGCGAACCGTGTCACGGCCTGCTGAAGCTGCTCTTGGTCTTTGGTCAGCGAGAAGTCCATCGACGCAAACGCTCCATGTCCTGCATCAAACGGCGGGAATCGTGCGCGTGAGCCACGCAGCCGACGCCTCCACGATCACTCTCGGGGAGGGCATGGGACTATCGACAAAGGCCCACGCCCCTTCGCCGAGGATCACCGTGGCTTCGACGGAACAGCCGGCCGCAACCAACGCATCTTGCAGCCTCGCGAACTCGGGCTTGACGGCCTGTTGGGGGCTGATCTGCACCAACAGGACCGGCCGGGCGCCGGCGGCAGCCAATTGCGTCAGGCTCCGGCCTTCCGCGCTGTTGTACAACGCGCGGTGAATTGGATATCCCAACGTATCCAGCACGCCCACGGCAGCCACGCGCTCCACGGCCTGCGTCACGGTCAAAGCGCTCGCACCCCCGGCGAGGGCGCTGATCTGGCTCGCGCGGAAGATCTCTCGAAAATATCCCCGACCGTCCATGACGGGTTCCCACAGAATTAGCGGAGCGCCGGGATGTTGCAGCGCCGTGAGCGCGGCAACCAGACCGCCCCACCGTCCGCCGCAAAACGCCAACGCGGAAACTCCAGTGCGGGTCTTGAGATACTCGACCGCCGCGGCGGTGTCCTCAAGCATCGTATCGAGGGTCGTGTCGTCAAACGCGCCACTGCTGTGCCCGGTCCCGCGGTAGTGGAAGCGAATCGTCGCGAGTCCGGCCTT
The DNA here is from genome assembly GCA_041497675.1 of bacterium. Lineage (GTDB taxonomy): Bacteria > Sysuimicrobiota > Sysuimicrobiia > Sysuimicrobiales > Humicultoraceae > JBGPNN01. The sequence continues at coordinate 41,442 of JBGQGY010000002.1, forward strand.
CGCGAAGGCCCGCGCGGTCAGGACATGGGTACCGTACATCTTGTGCTCTTCGGCGAGCATTCCCTGGCACATCACCACACCGGCGCGCGGCGCCGCTTCACCCCGGTGAACCACGCAAAAGAGCTCCCCGTGCTGCGTGGGGAGAAACATCGCATCCTCGTACACCTGCTCCGCCGGATCGACATACCGGGCGACGCGCGGCGGAACGGTCATGCCCACACTTTCAACCCTTGCCATGGCACCCTCCTGATCGACACACGGGTATCATTCAGCGTGCCGTGACGCGATAGACGCCGTATTCGGCATCCTCATATGCGGGGTGCAGGCGACCGCAAGTCCCATCGGTTTGCGCCCGTCGAAGCACCACGTGAGTCACGGCATAGCGGCGCACCACATCCGAAAGCGTCTGGCAAACCAGCGCCGGATCGTTGAGCCGAGACAGCCCCCAGGCCGTTTCAGACCGAGAAACCCACTCGACCAGTTCCACGTCCTTGTACGGAATAGATTTGCGATCGACGAAGACCGGGGCGCCCGTGTAGAGCCGGAACCGCTCCAGCACAGGGGGGATCAGGTACAGATCGCCAAGAGACTTGGTCCTTCGCACGAAGTCCATCACGGGCACGCTGGCATCCTGTCTGTCCTCGTCCGCGAGTCGTTGCGTGTACTGCCAGCCGCCGACCATGAGCAACACGAGGGCCACGGCGCATCCCCATGTCAGGAGACGTTCTCGTTGGGCAGTGTCTTTCACAAACCGACTGTCGAACCAGGACACAAGAGCGGCCGCCAGCACACTTGTCGCTACCGGAACCACATACACGGACAACCGCCACGGAAACAGCAATGCCAGGCCGGGGCTTCCCGATACCACCTGGACCACGGTGAGCACGACACCGACCACCGTGGAGATCAGCAGCACGGCGAAGAGCCGTGGCGATCGCCGGGCGACGACAAGTCCGGCACACACCAAGACTATTTGCACGTACGCAGGCGTGCCGAGCCACCGGTGGACAAGTGCATGGTGTTGCAACCGCACATTCATCAGAACGTCCTGCGCGGCCGCCCATGCCGATGGGGAGGTCGGACGGAACGCGACCACCACGTACGCGGCCATTGGCAGCAGCAGCAGCGCTCCGAGAATCCCGATACCGACGGCCTGCCGAGTATCTCGAGTCTCCTTGATGATGACGAGTACGTACGACAGGATCAGCACGCCGGCTGCCAGCAGGTACGCGGGATGCAAGATGGCGGCCGCGGCTCCGTGGACGACGGCGACCTTCCGACGGTCTTGTGCGAACGCGTGGATGGACGCGATGAGGAACACTCCGGCCATACTCGGCTGCAGAATATCTCCCATCAGGAACTGCCCGGCAACACCATTCGTGAATACCGCCCGCAGGTCGATGCCGAGGGTCGGCAGCGACAGCGCGGCCAGCAGCGCCGAGTGTATCCCCAACAACAGCATCACGTACGCCGCCAGCCTGGTCCGTGAGGCGTCCACCGGCACAGTGCGCAAAGTCAGACCGATGAGCCCGCTAAAGTAGACGCCGGCCAGAACCATGAAGTAGACGAAAAACAACCCCTCGTGAAGATAGCGCGTAGTCAACTCGACCAGGAAGCTGAATATGGGCGTCGGGTCAACCGTCGTCGCCAGCCAGTCGTGGCGCAGGAGACCCACGCCGGCCCGGGCAAATCCATGAAGGAAGTATTGATTTTGATTCGATGTGTACAGCGGCGCCTGTCCGTAGATCACACCCCCGACAATCGCCAGGATGGCGAACGTGCCCAGGCGCAGGAGCATGACGCGAACGGCGGCCACGCTCCCGGATGGCCATGCCGGAGCGGGTTCGACCTTCGGCCCCGCCTCGGTGGCGGTTGCCCGCCCGGCGTCCAGGCTGAAGCCCTTCATGTGCCCGCCTTGTGGGCCACGCACAGCAGCGACAGCCCCAGCGGAAGATCCATCACCCGGATCAAACTTCGCTCCAGTAGCAGCACGCGATACGCCAACCAGTTCCACGGGTTGGCGAGGTCGAGTGGATCAGCCTGCGGTCTTGCGTCACGACGCACCGCCGATATCAAGCGGACGGCCACCGCGACGGGAAGCAGCAGGGCGTTGAAGTAGGTGACCCGCACGACCTGAAACCCGCACGCCTCAAGGAGCCGCCGGATCTCGCCACGCGAGTAGCGCCGGACATGTCCCAGGGCCCTGTCGTGTTCGCTGTACAACCACGACAGCGCGGGGACGGTGATGAGCAACGTGCCGCCAGGTTTCAGCACGCGAAAGCACTCGCGAAGCACGCGTCCGTCGTCCTCCACGTGCTCGAGGACATCGGTGATCCCCGCCAGATCCAGCGCGTCCCCTCGTAGCGGCATGCCCTCAAGCGTCCCGATAGCCAGGTTTCGATATCCCCGCGTGCGGCACACGGCGACTGCCAATGGCGAGATGTCAATGCCCACGACCTCACCATGCGCACGCAGGACGTCGGCCATCCCGCCGGCGCCGCATCCAAGATCACCGACGGTGCCGTTCGCGGCGCCGTTCAATTGACTCTCTAAGACCGCCCGGACGAGATCCCGGCGGCCGCGGACCCACCAAGAGGTCTGGTCGGACTGGGCCAGGCGGGCGATCTCCTGTTCGTTGGGCCCAAACGCCTCGGGGTGATGGTCGACGCCGGTCGACACCTTAGGGCTTCTCCGAGAGCGCCGGCGGCTGCCGATCGTTGACGACCGCAGCCATAGCCGTCACATCATACTGGTTGGTCCGCAGCCAGTAGGCGATCCTCACCATGTCACGGAACATGCTCAGGCTGTCGCGCCCGAGGCTCACCTTGCTGTGGTTCACATGCGACCAGCGCACCGGCACCTCGACCAGACGGTAGGCTGCCTGTGCGGCCAATCCCAAGACTTCCACGTCAAAGGCGAATCCGTCGATCTTTGCGTGGGCGAACAGCCGCCGGGCGACCGAGCCGCGGAAGAGCTTGAACCCGCACTGCGTGTCGAACACCCCGGGCAGGATGGCGAGCTGCACAAACACGTTGAACAGCCGCCCCATCATTTCGCGGTAGATGGGCTGGCGCAGGACGAGTCGCGAGCCACGCATTCCTCGAGAACCGATCGCAATGTCGGCTCCCGCGTTAATCGGCGCCAGGAGAGATTCGAATTCCTCAATCGGGGTTGCGAGATCCGCGTCGGTCACCAGGATGAGATCACCGGTCGAGGTCGCGACCCCGCGTCTTACCGCGCTGCCTTTGCCTTCATTGCGTGGACCCCGCACCAGTTGGATCGACGGGTGGGTGCGCTGAAGAGTGTTGACGATCTCACCCGTTGCGTCGACACTCCCGTCATCCGACACAATAATGTCGTGCGGCTCGTGCCGACCATTCATGTACTCTGCAATCATGGTAATGGTTCTTTCGATCCGCCGCTCTTCGTTAAAAGCCGGCACCACGATTGATACGTGCTGATGCCCCGGTCTCTCCATGCTGAATCCTCCTGCGCACTCTCAGCGTTGTCGCGGCGGTTCCACAGCAGGACTCGCCGAAACCAGCGCCGCGTGCGTCATTCCTGCCCGCAGCTCCACGAGACGCTGAGGACCTCGTAGGCGATGAACTCCGGGAATCTCGCCAGCTCCCGCACTGGGAGCGATGGCTCGCCCCGGAGCAGCTTCTCGATCGTGCGACCGTACCGCCGGCCCATGGCTTGAGGATCCAGCCCGCCGTCTTCGGCGCGCAGGATCAGGTACGGGTGCTCCCACCCCAGCGTGGTCAGGGTACTCGCGATGCGCCGGCAATCGCGGTCAAACCGATCGCCACCACGGTACTCGAGGAAAGACGCAAACGACACCACGGGCCGGTCGAGATAAAACGTATAGTCGAAGCCCCCGTTGCCGACAATCGGCGCACCTGGAGGTGTATTGGCCGCCACCCACTTGACCCACACAGGCGGATCATCAGGGTGCAACCGCGGGCCACCCGCGGCCATCGCCCGGGGGAGCACCACGCCCGCCACCACGGCCACACAGACAACGGCGACGACCCATGGCAGCGCGCGCCGCGCCGGGGCCGCGACGATGCTCACAAACACGGCGACCGCGCCGCTGACGCTGACGAGCGCCAACGGATACCCCGGCATCAGCATCCGCGTGCTCAATGACATGAAGCCCATCACCAGATGCGCGACGAGCATCCCGGCCCAAAACCCGGCCCAAAGCATGATCAGGAAGCGACGCTCCGCCGTCCCGATCGAGCTCGCAAGCGCGGCCCTGACCCCTGCGCGGACTCGGTCGCTGCGAAGCAGACCGTACAGCAGCACGCCCCCCCCCGCGAGCACCAGAAGGATCACCGCCCGCCGATCGACGTTGGCCATCTCAGGCAGGACCAAGACCCGCGACAACAGCTCGAGGGCGTCGGCGGCGATAGTCTTCACGGCGTACGCCGCATGGTACACCAATCCGCGTTCGTCGGGCGGACGTCCGGCTCCAATCAACGAACCGGTAACGACGACGTTGCGTATTAAGAACGCCACTGGGGGGATAGCGGCGCAGACAGACCACACTGCTGTGACCGCCAGCCGCTCTCTGAGTGCGCGTCCCTGAAGATTCACGATCAGGCCCACGGCGCCAATCGGAATCAGCGCCAGCGCCGCGTATCGGGTGAGCGAGGCCGCTCCCATCGCCAGTCCTCCGAGAGCGGCGATAAGCAATACCCGCGCCGTCGTGGGTTGCGGACGAAGCAGCCTCACGGTAATGACCGCGCACAGCACCACGAACAACACGAACAGGTTCTCGGACAGCGCCATGCCGGCGGTACGGGCCACCGGCGGCCACACCGCGAGGAGTAGCGCAGTGATGGTTCCGACACTGCGATCGAATACGGCCGAGCCCAGCACCCAGACCAGCGCCACGGTGAGGCCAAATGCCGCTATGGACACCAGTTTTGTCGCCTCGGGAGCAGGCACGCCAAGTTTTGTCACCGCAGCCGCGGCCCCCGGGTAGAGAGGAGGCCAAAACGATATGGGTGACGGCATCTTCGCCGGGTAGTAGGGAGCGAGCAGGCGCGTGGACATGCCTTCGCCGGCCGCGATGCGCCGCGTGAAGTCCACGTACCCCATCTCCATAGGATCCCGGAACGGTGGCGTGTGGGCCGTCTCGAGTAGCGCGACGACCATCGCCAGTAGTGCCAAGATCACGGCGGGTAGGGCGCCGACACGCGGCGCAACACGGTTCATGGCATGCTCTCGCGACACTCGGTGGCTTAGAACAGTGTGTAGATGAACGGCGCCAATCCCGTGGCCGCCGCGAGCACGAACAACAGCGCGAACACGACCAGAACCAGGATGAGAGGCGTCGCCCACCAGCGCTTCATGTGCCACAGAGACCTGAAAAGTTCACCCACGATCTGCAGTGACGCTCCAATCGCTCTCAACACGTTCACAGCGCATTCCTCCTCTGTTCCTTCAGCTCAGCGAGCCTCACAGGTCCACTGCGGTTGCTGGATCAGGAATGCTGCAAACTCCGCATGGCGGGCCAGTGGCACGACCGGCAGGGTGGTCGGACGGCCGCGCAGCAGCCGATCAATCGTCGGCCCATACCGCCGACCCATCAGGTCGATATCGAACTCGCCATCTTCCGCGTGAAGCACGAGATAGGCCTTGTTCCAGCCAAGCATGACCAGGTGACGGGAGATCAACGCGCAGTCGCGGTCGAATCGGTCACCGGCGCGGTAGACCGCGAACACCTGGAAGGAATAGGCGGGCCGATCAAGATAGAAACTGAAATCGGTCGAACGATTCCCAATGATCGGACTTCCCGCCGGCGTATTGGCGGCCACCCACTGTACCCACACGGGCGCCGGATCCGGCGCCAGCCGCGGCCCCCCGGCCGCAACGGCCCTCGGCAGCACAACGCCTATCGCCGAAATCGCGAACACGATTGACACCGCCCAGACCACAACCCGCCGGGCCAACCCCAGGCGCTCAAGGAATGCCATGACGATCGCGATGACGCAGATCAACACCAGCGGATAGCCGGGCATCAACATCCGAGTATTCAACGGTTCGAACGCCGTCATGCTACGAATCGCCACCATCGCGACCCAGTAGCCGGCTCCAATCACCACGACCAGGCGGCCACTCGGCGAGCTCTTCAGGACGGTACCCGCCTCGACCAGCCCGCGACGTACGCGAGGACTGCGCACGAGCCCATAGAGCAACAACCCGACCGCGGCCAGCACAAACAGGATCATCACACGGCTGTCCAGTCCCAACGCTTCAGGGATGACCGTGAGACGCCACAACAGCTTCAACCCATCCGTCACCAGGGTCTTCGCTGCGAAGACAACGTGATAGACGACGCCCTGGTCGTCCGGGGGCCGACCGCGCCCCATGAATGCACCTGTCACGAGCCGATTGCGAACGAGCAACAACACCGGCGGCACGCCGGCGCACACCGACCAGATCGTCACGAGTTTGAGGCGTTGCCGCCAGGGCTGCACTTCAAGGTTCAAGAGCAAGAACACGCCAGCGATCGCCATCACGGCCAGACCCGGATAGCGGGTCAGGGCCGCGCCCGCCATCGCCAGGCCCCCAGTCGCGGCAAGGCGGGACGCCCCTGGTGTCGCCGCGTCGCGGAGGAGCCGAGCACTGAACAACACCGACAAGGTCAAGAACATGATAAAGAGATTCTCCGACAACGCCATGGCGGCGATGCCGGTGACAACGGGCCATGCCATCAGCAGTAGCGCCGCAGTCGTGCCCACCCCTTCACCGAAGACCTCCCTACCGATGACCCACACCACTCCCACTGAGACCCCAAACGCCGCCACAGACACGATCCGCGAGGCGATCGCCGCGTCGACTCCCACTGCGAGGAACGCGGCAATCACGGCCGGATACAGCGGTGGCCAGAGGGCTATTGGCGACGGGAACTTCGCCACATGCGAGGGGAAGTAGATGGTCGATACAATGCCTTCGCCCCGCGCCAGGTGGCGCGCCATATCCACGTAGATCATCCCGGTGGCATCGAATCCCGGGGATGTTGCCGTCTGGGCCAAAGCCGCCGCGATGCCCAAGGCGATGAAACACACAACCCAAACGGTGCGCCGTGATTCCGCGATCACCGGCCTGCGCCACGCACCATTCGCCACCATCCGCTACTTCGCCCCAACAAGCCGGTGCACGACCTCGGCAATGGCGCCTGCCACCGTTTCGTTCCCTGCCTCCGTCGCATGGAACCGGTCGATAAAGATGGTCCGTGGGTCGCGTTCAAAGATCCCAGACAGGTCATGGACGTTGTCCATGGGTGTCGTGTCCAGCCGGCGTTTGAATGCCGCGTCAAACGCGCGATACTGCTCCGCAAACACCCGTGTGACGTCACCGGTCTGTTGCTCGCCTTGGCGTCGCCACCGGTCTTCGTCCGGCGACAAGACCTTCTTCGAGTACATCGTCGGCTGCCAAAAGAAGACCGCGCGGAAGCCGAACTCGTGGGCCAGTGCGTTGACCAGCTTCACGTTTGCAAAATAGGTCCCCACCGTCGTGTCCACGAGCGTCGGGTCAATCGACCGTCTGCGCGCCGCTCTACTGCCGCCCGATCGCCCCAGCGCGCCCGCCACGCTTCGCGTGACCCGGTACATTCCCAGCTTCTCGAGCAATCCTCCCCGCACGTTCAGGCGATCACGCGAGTTGAATTCAGCGACCCGGTTGAACTCGTTCTGAGGGATCCCGGCAACGCCATTTTGGAACGATGACCATGCATCGTTCACGCCGTCGTAGAACACCACTACGTCAGGAATGTTACCCCGGCGCAGCTCCAGCATGAGTGTCAGGACGTCCTGCGTTGTGACATACCCGGCCTCTCCGTAGTTCACAACCCATGGGGCCGCATTCGGGTTTTTCGCGAGTTTCTTCGAGACGTACGAAGGGATCGTAAACTCGTCACGGCTGCCCCACCCCCACATGGTGGACCCGCCAAACATGAAGATCTTCGGCTGACCGGCGGTAGGCGATGGTGAAGCGTTCCAGGTATGCCGAAGTCCTTGCGTATCGATATTGATGTAGGTTCCATGGTACGGGTGCGATCGCCAGTACACGTAGGAACGCCACCGCGTTTCCTCGGCCGCATGAAATTCAACCATATACCGATGGACCCACGACTGCCCGGGATACGCCAGCTGCGTCCTGTCCTCGGTAAGAGATCCCGCGACGGGACGGCCCCGATCCCGAGCCCAAAACACCAGTTGGAACGCTCCCTCAAGCATCGCGAGGATCACCAGGGTCACGCCAACGCTCACCCAGGCGCGGCGAAGCCACCCCATCACGCGATCACGCATACCGAAACTCGGCTACCGCCCGCGGGTCGCGACGATCTGTCTGAGGGATTGAGCGATGGCGTCGGCCACCTTCGCGTTCCCGGCTTCAGAAACGTGAAAGCGGTCGATGAAGATCGTCCGTGATTCGTCCGCAAAGAGTCCCGAGAGGTCGACGACGTTATCCAGCTTGCTGGCGCGAACTCGTTCTTGAAAGGTCTGATTGAAGGCCTGATACTCCTCCGCAAAGGCCGGCGCGGTACGGCCCGGGCGCCGTGGAGCCGTCAACCGCCACCGTTCCTCGTCTGCCGAGAGCGTCTTTTTCGAGAAGATGGTCGGTTGCCAGAAAAACACGGCGCGGAACCCGTACTGGCGCGCCAGCGCGTTCACGATCCGCACGTTCCCCACATAGGCATCCACGACCGCGCTTGCCGCGGCTGGCTCCAAAAAGCGCCTCGGCAACGTACCCGGCGACGCCGAGTCTGTCGACCCCATGACGCCCCGGGCAAACCGAAACAGCGCAAGCTTGCCCAACAGCCCCTCTCTCCAGTTCAGTCGAGTGCGTGAATTGAACTCGCTGACTCGGTTGCCCTCATTCTGCGGCTGTCCCGCCACCCCGCTCTGAAAGGCTGCCCAGGCGTCGTTCACGCCATCGTAAAACACGACGATCGCGGGAACGTTCCCCTTGCGCAACTCCAACATGAGGGTGATCACTTCTTGCGTGCTGACGTACCCGGTTTCACCATAGTTCACAATCCACGGCGACGGCCGCGTCGTTTCCGCCAGCCTCTTTGCCACGAGTGAGGGAATGGTAAATTCATCGCGAGCCCCCCACCCCCACATCGTCGATCCGCCAAACATGAAAATCCTCGGTTGCTCCGGCGACGGTACCGGCGAGGCGTTCCAGGTCTGCCGGACACCCAGCGCATCAACGTTGATATGGGCGCCCTTGTAAGGGTGCAGACGCCAATAGACATACGATCGCCACTGTTCCCGAAGCGCCCCGCGCGCTTCGCCGGGGTACCCGCGCACCCAGGGTTGCCCGGGGTTGGCCGCCGCTAGTCGGTCCTCGCTGATGAAACTGCTCTCTGTGGGGCCTCGGTGTCGGATCAAAAATACCAGTTGGAGTGCGCCCTCCAGCACAATCAGGACCAGCAGCGCGACACCAATGTTGATCCACAGATTGCGGAATCCACGAATGACACGATCACGCATCAGCACATGCCCTTGTTGAAGTTACGGTCACTTCTGAACCCGGAAATTCCCCATAAAGAGGGCGTCGAGCCCGCTGCGAAGGAAGGTATCAATCGCATGACCAGGCTCGGTCACAATCGGCTCGCCCCGCAGGTTGAAAGACGTGTTCAGAACGACCGGCACGCCCGTCGCCTGGCCGAACTTCCTGAGGATCTCATAATATCGGAGATTCCACTCCGGGCGCACGGTCTGCAGCCGGCCTGTCCCCATGTGGCTGACCGCCGGGATCCGGTCAGCGTGGTCTTGACGTATCGGGAGTACCAGGAGCATGAACCGCGAAGGATACTGCCGCGTCGCGTCATAGGTGAAATACTCTGCGGCACGTTCCTCGAGGATCGCCGGGGCGAATGGTCGAAATGGCTCCCGGAACTTGATCTTGCTGTTCACGATGTTCTTCATCTCGGCGCGGCGCGGATCGGCCAGGATGCTGCGGTTTCCGAGGGCCCGGGGTCCCCACTCAAACCGCCCCTGGAACCAGCCAATCACCCGGCCGGCGACGAGATCGTCGACCGCGGAGTCTATGAGGCGGTCGTCGTCCTCCAGCAGCTGATAGCGGAGCCCGGTTCGCTCGAGCGCCTCGCGGATGTGGTCCGGTCCGTACGACGACCCCCAGTAAGCGTGCTCCATGGTGAACTCGCGGGGTTTCCCGAGGAGCACGTGATACGCGTACAGAGCGGCTCCGAGCGCCCCGCCGGAGTCACCTGCCGCCGGTTGGATAAACACCTCGTCAAACGGCCCCTCCTGTACGATGCGCCCGTTCGCCACGCTGTTGAGTGCGACGCCGCCGGCCAGACAGAGCTTCTTCAACCCCGTCTTTTCATGCGCCTGCCGGACCATTCGCAGGGTAATGTCTTCGCTCATTTTCTGGACGCTGGCCGCGACGTCTGCGTAGTACTGGTTCTGACGCGACACCTCGCTGTCGGCCGACACGTCGGGGTCGGTTACCGACGTTGCAAACTCCGCCTTGGGGTCGCGCGGCGGACCGAACAGTTCTTCAAACTTCTCGTTAAATGTCCGGTCGACCGAGTGATGGAAACAGAAGTATCGCATGTCGAGCCAGAACGAACCGTCATCCTCAACACGAATGACCTTCGAGACCTTGTCCAGGTAGCGGGGCTGACCGTACGGCGCCATGCCCATGACCTTGTACTCGCCGTCATTGACCTCGAAGCCCAAGAACGCGGTAAACGCAGAATACAACAGGCCCAACGAATGCGGGAAACGCAGCTCGCTGATCGTCCGCAGTTCGTTCCGAGCCCCGTTTGCCCATGCCGCCCGCCCGTGACCGATCGTGGCGGTGGCCCATTCACCCACGCCGTCAAACGTCACCGTCGCGGCTTCATCGAACGGCGAGCAAAAGAACGCACTCGCAGCGTGCGATTGGTGGTGATCGACAAACAGGATCTTGTCGGACGGAGTCTTCAAGTGGTCCTGAATCCTCCGCTTGATCCACAGCTTATCCTTGAACCAACTGATCATCGACTCGCGAAACACGGCCGCGGAGCGTGGAAATGTGGCCATGGCCGTCATCAGAATCCGGTCGAACTTCACAAAGGGTTTCTCGTAGAAGACCACGTAGTCCAGCTCCCCGCTCTCGATACCAGCCTGCTCGAGACAAAAGTGAATCGCGTGGAGGGGAAAGCCGTAGTCGTGCTTCTTTCGCGAGAAACGCTCCTCTTCAGCCGCCGCCACCAGCTGGCCAGCTCGAAGCAAGACTGCCGCGGCGTCGTGATAAAAGCACGAAATCCCCAGAATGTGCATTAGAACTGCCTCCTGGAGGCTTCCAGACTATCCTCATGCGCCGGTTTGGCGACCCAGGTCGACGGTCGAGTCGGAGGCTTCAGGCCCAACGGGTCGCGCAGCAACCTGACAACAATGGCCATCGGGCCCAAGACGACGAAGTACACGACCGTCAAGATCACGCGGGCTTGAAAGTCACCGATCCGTTGCGCCAGGACCTTCCATTTCGCCCAGAGAGTGCCAAGCATCTCGATCCCTCTCGTCCGGGCCGGCCGCGGACTGTCGGCCGGATCCACGGAAACCGCTGGTTTTCCCACGCGTGCGTCATCCACCAGTCACACCCCAGAGGCCTTGTCGTTCTTCCGCTGTGAAAACGCCAGTGTATGAAACGGGAGCAACTTGCCTGATGCCGTGGGCACCGGCTCGTGTCGAACGACCTTAATGGTCTCGGCCTGCCGCCACATCGGCGGAGCCGGGCGGCCTCGGGCGGAGGGGCTGCGCAGTTCCTGGACAAACCGCGCCAACAGTTGACGTTCGTCCACTGTGCCGACCGCAGGGCTCACCACGAGATGCAATCGGGTCAAATGCCCCTCGTCTTCGACCTCCAGCAGCTGGTAGTCTATGCTCCGCCCGCCGAATTCTCGCGGTAGCACTTCCTCAAGGATCCGCACACATTCTGTGCCCAAAACCGTCACGCCTTCGCCTGTCAATTTTGAGAAGCTCCTGATCCCGGACAGGTGGGTGTGGAAACCGAGCTCATCCCACAGACACCCGCACCGCCGGACGCTGATCCGACCGAAATCATCCGAATCCAGGTTGAGCAGAATCATCGGGCTTGTTGCAAGCAACGTGGTGATCATGAATCCTTCTACCGATTCGCCGTCAGATTGAATCCGCAGGTCGGGAATGAGCGCGAAGCTGTCCGCGATGAAGTGCACGTCGTCTACGTCGTTCGGTTGGCCACAAGCGCCTCCGATCGCCCCAATCTCGGTGATGTTATACCGGACGCCTACGCGCGCCCCGGTGCGATTGATCTCGGCATGCTTCCCCGGCGTGAGCGGCTCACCGCCGACGACGAAGGCAATACGCTCGAGGTCCTCACGCTTCTGCGCTGCGAGCCCTGCGAGCCTGGTGGCCCCACTCGGGCTCGTCACGACCGTGCACCCGCCGTGGCGCGCGCGCGCCTGTACCACCGCCTCATAGACGCCGGCGGCTCCTGTGAGTGGCACGTGCTCGATGAACGGCAGACGGAGGCCATGGGTGACGCCGACGGCCTGACCAAATCGGTACATCAATTGGTGCAGCCGCGGCGCCCTCACGATGGTCAGGTCGGTCATGCTGAACCACCGCAACGTCGCGCGGTGCATATGCGCAAGGGTCAGCCACCACAAGAAGCCCGCTTCCCTCGGCATCCAGATAATGGCCGGCCACCGGCCGCCCCCAATCGCTTCGACAGTCAAACACCAGGTGGGGGCGCGTTGATCGGCAAGATAGGTGAACGTGGCCGGGACCCGGTCCCCCTGGCTCCGCGTCCCACCCGTGCGTGTTTCAAACGTCGGGAGAATCCCTGGGTTGTCCGTGCTCACGTCATTCCAGTCCAGTTGCCGCGCTCCCCGCTGGATCGGTTTCCGCTCTTTGAACTCGCTGTGGCTCAGGTAGACTCCCGAATCGCGCAGCGACACCAGGGTGGCGTCAAGACCATTCTTCCGTACCGCATCCTCAAGACTGTCGGGCGTCCAGCCCGCCCAGGTCAGTAGATGATAGTACGGGCTCCGAGAATTCTGCCAAATCGTCTCGCGCACCACCTGGAGGAACAGCTGATCCCGCATGGTGATGCGGCGGCGAAGGAGCGCTCGGGCGGTTTCGGGCGTGCACGGTCGGCGCATCAGCCCCGCGAGGCCCTGGGCCATCTGTACCGCCTGTCTGAAATCAGACGTCAGCGACACAACGCTATCCTTCAGCAGCCTGGTCTGGGCTACTGGGAGCCTCGTGCGGAGTCCGGCCAAGCCACTTGCGGCGAAGTCCTGATATCGCGACCCCGGCCCAGCGCCGGGCGGCCACGACCGCCACGACGCGCGGCCGGCGCCTCCAGACGACCAACGCCTTGTCACGACGCAGGGCGGCGGCCCACCGCTGTTGCTTGTACGCCTCCCCACCGCGCAGGAAGTCGAACTCCGTAGCACCTTCGGCGATCGCTTCCTGGATCGCATGCCCCAACAAAAGCGTGCTGACGCCAAAGCGGGACCAGCTCGGATCGAATCCGGTCTGCAAATCTACCACTCGACCCCCCAGGCTCAGACAGTACTCGGCCGCCACGTATCGGTCCCCCACACGCATGAGGTACAAGCGCAGCCAGCCGCGCTCCGCGGCCCGCTCCAGGAATACCCGGTGAAAAGCGAGTGATCGCCGGGTCGTAAATGCGCTGCGGTCTCCCGCGACCTGCCGGCGTTCATCATGGAGCCGAAGCAACACATCCCACGCATGTGCCAGTTCTTCTGTCCGTTGCACCCGCTCGACGACCACCTCACCGTGCTCCCGCAGGCGCCGCCACCGGCGCCCCAAGTCCTTCCGAGCATCCGAGCGCAGCGTGCGTAGGAAATCCTCCCACGATCCCGGAAGCGAAATGTACGGGCAAATGTCGGCCGTCCTCGATACGCTCGCAAGCCCTCGGCCGACGGCGACAACAGTGGTTTCCAACCACTGCGCGGTCTCGTCTTCAAGTCTTGGGAACTCCAGAACGTCCCACCGGGGATCTGACAGCAACCACTCCGCGACCGCACTACGCACCTCTGCCTCGGCACCGCGGCGTACCAGCACGGCCAAATGATCAGCGCCGACACCGACCCCCATGAAACGCATCGTGCGCACCGCGAGCGGTCCGCGGGCCGACGTGTCACAGAGCGGCGCAAGACCTACCAACTTGCCATCGGTCTCCCGCCGCAACAGCAACACCCTAGGCCTCGTCCCCCTGGGGCTGAACTCTTTGAGCCATATCGTCATCCATTCCCATGACAGGAACACGCTGGGGCGCGCCGTGTCCAGCAACAAATCTGTCCACTCCTCGCGGAGCCCGACCACCTTTTCGAGCTCGGTGACGACAGCGACAGTGAGCCCATCCACTCGCGCCACCTCGCGTCTGTCAAGCACCGCCGCCACGGCCGTCATGCGCGGGAAATTTTGGGCCAAGTAGTGCGCGAGCCAAGATAGGCGATCCACATGAAGACATATGGAAAGATCTGCACGCGCTGACGGGCGATGATCCCGAAGTTGGTGACTGCCGAAAAGATGTAGATGAACATGAGAGCGTAGAGCACCGATAGCAGCAGGAAACTGTTGCGCGGCGATCCCGAGATTGCGGCGATCACACTCCGGCGACGATACACGATGAGGCTCAAAAGGGCCAAGCTTTCGAGCGCCGTCACCATCGCGTTCATGTTGTGCGCCTCCCACGGGAACGGCCGAAACAGGACAGTCGGGATCAAGATAGCCAGCCCGAGGGGACTCGTGGTGTCGATCGGCGTGAACGCTGATCCGCCGTGCTCTCCTTCGCCGAGGATGTGTCGCTGCTGTCCGGTGTATCCCTGCCGCTCGCTGATGAAACCCTGCACTTCCTGCGCGTCCAACCCCTCCAGGCCCACGACCCGGCTCGCGACTACGGCGATCCCAACCGCGAATACCGTAACCAAGATGAGCCCAACGACCTTGACGAACGGCGCCAAGCTCCCCTGCCTCACCGGACGAACAACGAGCGACATCATCAGGGCCACGCCAAAGATGGCGGCGAGATGGGCCCTAATAGCCAGCATGGCTCCGATCCCCAGCAACAGACCCACGACGCTCCCGATGTCAAACCGTCTCAGTGACCGCGCCACCCCATAGGCCGCGGTCCCTCCTGCCAGCATCATCACGGCATCCTTGCCCAGGCTGCTGGTCCAGAGCAGCAGAGACGGGAACAGCAACACGAGGATCATGTAGAGCCGGTGGTTACCCTGCGGGAACGCCGTCACGAACGCCTTGTAGAAGAGCAGCATCCCGATCAGGCCAAGCCAGGCCCAGATATACGACACTCCCACAAGCGTCGGGCCGGTGAGCAGATACGCGAAAGCGGTGAGAAGGCGCACGGCGAAACTCCCGGTGAACCGCCCGGTTAACGGCCATTCGCCCGCCGCCAGCGAGTACGACATCTCCTCCCCCGCCGCGCTATACACGTAGGCATCCGCCAGCAGGCCAGTAGCGAAACGGAAGTGGACGGCAAATATCTTAAGAGCAAAACTTGCCATGAGCAGCCAAAACAGCAGATCCGCATCTGCATCATTTCGTGCGGCGATGCGGAAGATCACAATAGAAAGCAAGACGAGGACCACCAGGACGACGCTCATCCGCATAGTCGCGATGTCGTTACCACCGACAAAGATGCCGGCAACCCACGCCACACTCGCGAGCAGCGGGATCGCGACGATCAAACGCCGCAGCTGACTTCGATCTATCGCCAGGGTGCTCATCTGTGCGTCCTCACAGCCTCTTCAGCATTGAGCGCAACACCTAACCCGGGAGCCCAGTCACGCCCTGGGGGCCGGGACCATAGTCGTGCGTGTCGCCAGAGATCTCCCCAGCACGCGCGAGCTCGACGAGCTCCTGGAGCAGGACGCCGTCGTTCAACCGGTTCATGAATTCCTTGTCCGGCAGCGTCTCGATTTCATTGACGGTATCTTCGATTTCCTCGAAACGTAGGAAGATCTGGTAGGCCGCCGGGCTCATCGCCCGCCTCATCTCTTGTTCCAGAAGAACCTGCAACACCAGCAAGAACTCGGAGCTCACCCGGCGGCTCAACCAGTGACAGTAGTCCTCAAGGAGGTTCAAGCGCCGGTCCGTCAGATACGAGATATCGCGCCGCCCCACCGCTTCGCCCAGTTGTCTGTGCGTGGTGGCCAGCTCCGAGAGCAGCCGCACATAGTCGGCGAGCACTTTGGTCGAAGGACTTGGGACGCGACTACTTTGCACGGCGATGAATCGGTGCTCGACCTCCTGGAGCGCATGCCGTAGCGGCCCGGTGGCCACTCGCACGGCATCGCTCCGGCGAACCACGCGGGTACGAACCTGCACTCGGGACTCGGCCTCCGGCGTACGCTCGCCCGAACTGCTGGTCATCGGATACCCCCCAGGAATAGCACCAGCTTGCCGTACTCCCGCACAACAAGACGCCGCTCGAATTCCCTGGTCCACCATCGATCCACTCGGAAGTGTCCGTCATCAACGGCCAGGACGCGAACACTCAGCCGCCTCGGGCGAAATTCCCTGGCAAAGATCATTCCCGCTCGGCGCGTGTGGTAGGGCGACGTCAGCAGAATGCCGCTTGCCAACCGGCGTCCTTCCATGAGACCGGCTGATCCGCGCGCGTTGTCCACGGTGCTCTCAGCCCGGTCATCGACCAGGAGTCGTTCAGGCAGCATACCCGCAGCGAGGGCCTGATCCCTCATGATCAAGCCAGAATTCAATCCGAACGCGTAGGGACCGCCGCTGACAATCAGCCACTGACCGTACCCATCTCGAAGGATGCGCATGGCTGTCGCCACGCGCTCCGGACCGTCACCGCCGATCGCGATTACGGCATCCGCTCTCTCCAGCGGATCGCTGACGACAAGAAACGCTCCGGTGGCCTGAAGGAGCGGCTCTCGACCGAACCACGCCGCCGCCCCAACGACGACACACGTTAGGATGACACTTGCCCGCATGACCGGCTATGTCTGGTTGCCGGGCTTGACCTGCGTCCGACTGTCCTGTTCTGGCGGCAGCGAAAAACTGGTCCCGTCGGAGGACAACCGCCGGAGAATGGCCCGGATCCCTATATCGTCCCGGTGCGCAACGAGGTGCTCGAGCTGCTGAAGCGCCAGCCGAACGATGACTTCATCAGGTTCGCGCTCATCGACCACCTCAAAGACTCCGGGGAATGGCGACGGCCGCATGGCTTCGCTCGGGGCGGCGAGCTCTTCTTCCAGTTTTTCACCCGGTCTGATCCCCGTGTAGACTATTGGGATATCCTTGTCCGGCTCGAGCCCCGACAGCCGGATGACTTCGGTTGCCAGGTCCGCAATCCGAACGGGCACCCCCATGTCGAGGACGTACAAGGCCTGTTGACGCTCGGACATCGACACTTGAAGGATGAGCAGGACCGCCTCCGTGGGGCTCATGAAGTAGCGCGTCATATCCGGATGGGTCAGTGTCACCGGCCCGCCATTGCGAATCTGCTCTTGAATCAGCGGCACCAGGCTTCCTCGGCTACCGAGGACGTTCCCAAACCTCACCGTGAGGAAGCGCGTGCGCCCGCGGCGACTCAGCATATGCACGATCGTCTCGGCGACGCGCTTCGTCGCGCCCATGACGCTCGTCGGCTGTACCGCCTTGTCCGTCGACACGAGGACAAAGGTCTCGGCCCCATGCCTGACTGCGCCCTCCGCCAACAGCAACGTCCCCAAGACGTTCGTCTTTACGGCCTCGTCGACGTCCCGCTCCATCAACGGCACGTGTTTGTACGCCGCCGCATGATAGATGACCCGCGGTTTCACCGAACCGAGGACCCAATCCATCTTGCCTGCATCTCGGACGTCCGCGATGAGCGTCTGCAACTGCACGTCTGGAACCAGTCGCCTGACGCTCTCTTCCAGTTCAAAGAGCCCGGTCTCGTTCATGTCGAGCGCGACAATCTCGCAGCGGGACAAGCGCGCCACTTGGCGGACCAGCTCGCTGCCAATCGACCCTGCTGCGCCCGTAATAAGCACCCGGGTCCCCTGGAGTCGCTCGGCGATGGTGTCCGTCGCGATGGTGACCTGCGACCTGCCGAGGAGGTCTGTCACCTCGACCTGCCGGATGTCTCTGAGCGTTGCCGTCCCCGTCAGCAGGGCATTCACGCCTGGGAGAATGCGCATCCGCCTGATACCGGCTCGACGTACACACTCGACGATCCCCCGAACATCCTCGGCCGGGGCGGACGGGATCGCAATGAGCACTTCGTCCACCCTATGTTGCGTCACGATATCCCCCATCGCGGTGCGCCCGCCCAGCACGGGGAGACCCCGGACATACGTTCCCCATCTGCCCGGATCATCATCGACGAACCCGACGGGTCGGTAGAATCGGTGTGGTGACTCTTCCATCGCCTGGACGATGCGCATACCTGCGGCGCCGGCGCCGACGACGAGGATGCGCGTCCCCTGGGTCGCCCCACGCTCCCTGAACCCATCCAGCTGTCTCTGCAAAAGCCGCCTGCTGATTCGGAGCAGACCCACACCAAAGAGCGTCAACAGGAAGTCCATCGCCAAAACCGACCGCGGAAATCCCCAAAACGGCCGAAGCGACCTGAGAAACACGAGGCTCGCCGCAATCGACAGGCTCGACGTACCGGCGGCTTTGATCGTATTCACCAGCTCGGGGAGACCGACTGATCGCCATGACACCTTATAGAGTCGGAAGGCCCAATGCCAAACCGCCTTAATAGGGAGAAAGAGGAGCAACAGCACCGGGAAGTAGTTCCAATAGAGCGCAGGAATGGCCCCATCGAATCGGATTAGGAATGCCAGGACGAGCGCAGCGACCCACACGATAAGATCGCCGGCCACGAAGATCGCGACCCGACGTACACCTGGGCGTAAGCGCATGCGCCTCAACGGCCCTCACCTCTCTGAGTATGTGCCCGGATCCACATGTCCATGGCTGTCTTGCTACCTCGAGTGCGTCGAACGATAGAATCCCGAGAGCCCAAACTGCAGCCGGCTCATCGTGTGCCGAACGTTCACCGTGTGACGCAGGAGTGAGTATCGGTTGCCCACCGGCAGAGTGTTTCGACCCGGCATCGTGCTGAACGCCGTAAGAAATCTGTGCTCTCTCAGCATCCCTGCGGCGCGCTCATCGTAGTGGCCAAACGGATAGGCGAAGACTCCCGGCGCCGATCCCAGCTCACGCTGCAGATCCACCTGTGCCTCCTCGACCTCTGCGCGAATCTCGTCTGTCGTCAACGCCGGCAGCGACGCGTGCGAGCAACCATGGGAGGCCACTGTCACACCCTCGTGCGTCAGTTGGCGCAGCTCGCTCCACGACAAGACCGGCGGCGGGCCACTAGACGTCGTGCCCAACGCCGCGCTCAGCTCGGCGATCTGACCTTCAATCACTTCAGGTCGCAGGGGGCGCAAGTGACGCACCAACCGCCGGACGAGCTGCCGGCGAGTGCCCGGGTGTCGAAGATCGACGGCTCCGATGCCCGGGATCTCCATCTTCGCGAAGGCCGCCTGTGCAATATGTTGCCAGACCTGGTCCCACCAGAAACGGCGACCGCTGCCGGGAAACCGCGTGGGCAGGAACAGGACGACCGGAACTCTCTGCGCGCTCAGGATCGGCCATGCGTCGGTCAAGAAATCCCGGTATCCATCGTCGAAGGTGACGAGCACCGCCTTCTGGGGTAGCGATCGCCCGGTCTCAAGGCTCGCCTGGAGTTCGGGCCATCCGATGGGTGCGTAGTGGCGCGCCAGGACGTTCATGTGTTCGGCGAACCCCCTCGGTGTGGCGCTGATCACGTTGGGATCGCCATGAAGAGGGTCGTCTTTGGGATCGCAAATTCGGTGATACCCTAAGATACGGAGCACGCTCGCTTGATTGTCCAAGGCCCGGACCAGCCTAAGCAATCCAAGCCGCCGCAGCACGATGTCGGCGGCTCCTTCGACGACAGCCTGCACGGGCATGCTCAGTGAGCTCGCGCGTGTTGAGGAATGAGTGTTCCGTACAAACCTTCCAACGCCTTGACGCACCGACGCACATCATACTGTCGCCGGGTCCACTCCATCGCCTCCGCGCCAAGGCGGCCAGCAAGCGCTCTGTCCTTCGCGAGCCGGAGGATGGCCTCGGTCAACGCTTCTGGCGATTGACTCGGCACGAGAAGCGCTTTCGTCCCGTTGTCGGTGACCTCGCGAAGAACATCGATATCGCTGGCGATGCACGGCTTGCCCGAGCCCATCGCCTCCATGAGCGACACACCAAATCCTTCAAACAGCGATGGAAAAACAAAGATATCTGCAAACGCCAGCAGCGCAGGAACATCGGCTCGATCGCCGAGCAACCACACGCAGGACTGGAGGCCATGAGCGCGGATGAGGGCCTCGAGGTCCCCACGGAGCCACCCCTCCCCCGCAATGAGCAGCCTGGCCTGCGGGAACACCTGATGGACCCGCGCCATCGCCTTGATCAGGTGATGTTGCCCCTTCTGGGGGACCAGGCGAGCAACGTTCAGCAGCACGGGATAGGTATTGGTGCAGTCGAGTGCCGCCCTCAGCGCTGCAACCGACGCTGCGGGTGGCACCGTTCCATTCTCAAACGCAAACCCCCGAGGAATCACTTGGATCTTCTTCTCTGGAATGGCCAGACGGCGCACGGCCGATCGTTTCACCGTCTCCGTGAGGGCAACGAACATCGCACCCCACCGCGACGTCATCGTGTCCACGCCCTGCACGAGTGCGACTTTCCACCAACTCAGATGCGGATTGTCCAACTTCCACTCGGGCTCGTACGCGGTATTGACGAGCGACGTCACGACAGGCACGCGGCACAGACGCCCCACGGTCCTGCCGACCACGCCCGGGCGATAGAGGACCGCATGAATCAGATCAGGTGCCACGTGACGGACAAGACTCCGCAGGCGCGCGACCGCCCGAATCAAATCCCAGTTACGCTCCACCCGGAGCACATGGATCGTGATACCCAGTGTTTGTAGTGACGTCGCGAGTCGGCCGGCTTCTGTCAGGACGCAGATCTCGTGGTGAAAGTACTCGCGATCAGACCGCGAGAGAAACGCCGCCAACTGCTGCTCCGCCCCGCCCGTATCGAGGTCCTCAAGGACGTGCAAGATCCGCGCCTGCCTGGCTTGTGACATCGTGATGTGTCTACTCTTTGGGGTCACTGAGATCTAAAGGTGGTTGAGCGACAAGTCTGCGAGTGGTCCCCGACGTGCAGATGTAGACCCGTGCGGCGGCGCCGGTCTTCCTGACCTGGATGCTTGGGCCCAGCCACTCGGTTGCTTCCAGGACGTGTCTGCCAAAGCCATCGCGATTGTCCACGTGCACGACATACACTCCGAAACGGCCGACAAAACGAACACATGAGAGATCGAGTCCGGCAACGAAGCCCAGGCGAGAAAACAACGTCTTCGACGCCTTGTTGTGCCTGCTCACGCGGCAGTACACGCCCTGAAACCCTCGCCGCTTCGCTTCCTCCAGCAACGCCACGACGACGGCCGACCCGACCAGGGACCCACGCGCCTCTGCAACGGTGTACAAATCGTACAGCACGCACTCAGCATCGCCGATGCGTACAGCGATCCCAACGTCATCAAGCCGCCATTTGCCAAAGCCCAGCCAGCCAAACCCGACGATTCGCTCACCGGCGTTCGCCAGGATGCAGACTTCGCCGTCGGCCAAACGCTCTGCGAATCGCTGGCCGCCCTGGACGGTCAGCAGTCGACGAGCCTCGGCGCCGGTCGGGACGTGACTCAGGCGTGTCAACGACACCGCACTTCTCGGCACGATGGTCTGAATCTGCTGGCTCAGATCTCGTCTGAACAGGGTCCCCGCCCATCGCCTGACAACCCAGCGTCGGATCAGCGCCGCCGGCGCGTGCAAGATCATCCGTCACCATGCTCGATCGCCGGGGAATTGACAGGCTGCGTCTTCGCCGTGATGGGGTCCGCGGTCATCTGTCCGCCATCACGCTGGGCCTCGCGCAGCAGAGATAGCAACTCGAGTACCACGTCGCGTCTGACGAACCATATCGTCGCCGCGTAGACGATGACGCCAATGGCGACCAGCGCCACAAGCGTCGGGATCCTTGGGCCAACCGTCTTGACCAGAATCTGCTCTGCGACGGCGACAACGACCACCATCACGGCGCAGCCGGTGAGGGCCGGCCACAAGGCGTCGACCAACTCCCGTATCGATATTCCCGTCACCCGGGCGACATACCGGTAGAGAATCGGCGTCAGCAACACCGTCGCGACGAGGTACCCTGCCGCGACACCGATGATCTGCCATCGCAACCCAATCACAAACGCCGGAACATAGACAAAGAGGGAAATCGTCGTCCAGCGAAGTTGCAACCGCGAATGACCGGCTGCCTGGAGCGCGCTCGGCCCCAGGGCCAGCATCAAAGAGATGAACCCCGCAACCGCCAGGATGCTCAGGACGGGCGAGGCGGGCAGCCACCCGGCACCAAATAGGGCTTTCACCTGCAGGCGAGCGACCAGCGCCATGCCGAGGACCGCCGGGAGCGCCACCAATGCGACATACCGGGTGGCCGTGAGGAAGGCCCTCTTGAACTGGTCGGCCGCGCCCTGGAGTCGAGAGAAGGCCGACGTCATGACCTGGTTCCCAAGAACGATGAGGTCCGTGACAGGGGCCATGAAGAGCGTGTAGGCCATCGAGTAGTAGCCAAGCGCGCTGGCACCCAAGTAGCGCCCGATCAACAGGTTATCCGAATATCTGATAAAGAACGTGAGCAGCCGCGCCACCACCAGCGGCATCCCGAAGGCCCAGAGTTCGAGAAGCTTCGACCGCGAAAAGTAGAATCGCGGCCGCCAGCCTGCCGAAGAATACAGGAGAAGCGTCGTCATCCCCGTGACCGTCAGCATCTGGCCTGCCAGACTCCACACGCCCATGCCTGACCAGGCCATCAGCACCCCCACGAGACCACCGATCAGGGTCGCGATGAAGGTCCGGACCACCA
Source organism: bacterium (assembly GCA_041497675.1). GTDB lineage: Bacteria > Sysuimicrobiota > Sysuimicrobiia > Sysuimicrobiales > Humicultoraceae > JBGPNN01. The sequence goes on from JBGQGY010000002.1 coordinate 64,490, forward strand.
GTCTTCTGTACTCCAGCACCCGCGAGATGACCGCGATCTGGATGGCCGACCCTGCGGTCAGCACGATTCCCAGGGACAGGATCAACGCCACCGTTCCGACCGCCGGTTCGCGCGTGAAAGCGCTGAACAACCGCGAACCCGCCGCCGCGACCACCACCAGCAGGACCGCCACGCCCATTTGCGCCCAGAAGGCAGAGGACAGATGACCTTCGTCGATGTCCTTACGCTGGATGATCGCCGAGCCCAGCCCCATTTGGCTGAACGATTGCAAGAAACCAGTAAAAACCACGGCAAGCGCCACGAGTCCAAAGTCACTCGGTGACAGCAGCCGCACCAAAATAAGGGTAAAGATCTGGTCGACGATCCGGGTCGACACCCGCTCGCCGCTGACCCAGAACACACCCCGGATCGCCGCGCTTCTGATCCGGCGTTCTAGGGTCTCTTGGGTCTCTGGTGCAGCCATCGTGGTCCTCGAACTCCTCAAACCGCCGCGCTGGCCTTGAGCCCATCCTTGAGCGTCTGGGCAATCGTGGAGATGTCGTCCCTTTGCAGACCGTTGAAGAACGGCAACGCGACCACGCGACGGCTCGCGTCTTCGGCTACAGGGAAGTTCCCCTTCTGATACAGCCCGAACTTCTGGAAATACGGCTGAAGGTGGAGCACTGGGAAGTAGGCCCTGCTCGCAACGCCCCGGCTGGCAAGAAAGTGCATCAGGCCGTCGCGATCGACCGCAGCGGCAACCCGCACCACATAGACGAACCAGTTGACCCGCGCCCACGGCTGCGCAGCCGGCAGGGTCAGCTCCGCGATGTCCCCGAGCAACGCCGCATATAGCGCCACCACCTGGCTGCGCCTGGCTACGAGCGTCTCGAACCGCTTCATCTGCGCCACACCAAGGGCCGCAGAGAGCTCGTCCATTCGATAGTTGAACCCGAGGACATCGTGCCGTAGCCACTCGGCCCCCGCTGCGCGGCCCTGGTTGCGGGCGCTACGGCAGTAGGCGGCGATCTCATCGTCATCGGTCACGATCATGCCGCCTTCACCCGTCGTGATCTGTTTGTTCGGATAGAAGGCGAAGATCGCCACCTCGGCTAACGCCCCCGACTTGAGCCACTGCCCGTGGACGGCCGAGTAGTACTCGGAGCCGAAAGCCTCAGCGGTGTCGTCCAAGAACCTCACGCCGTACCGATTGGCCAGCGCGCGAAATTCGTCCATCTTCACCGGATGGCCGAAGACGTCTACGGGGAGAATCCCTGCGAGCGGCCGGCCGGTCGACCGGCGGATCATCTGGCCGGACACGGGACGGTATTCACGTTCGATGAACGCGCCGACCCTCTCGGGATCCATATTCAAGGTCGCCGGATCAACGTCGACGAACACCGGGTGCGCCCGCTCCATGAACAGAATGTTGCTCGTCGCCGCGAAGGTAAACGGTGTCGTGATGACCTCGACGCCTTCCGTAAACCCCAGCGCCCGTCCGGCCAGGTGGAGACCGGCAGTCCCGCTGCTGACGGCAATGGCATGCCGCCGGCCCAGATAGGTCGCCATCATCCCTTCAAACTCATCGACCTTGGGACCCAGGCTCAGCCACGGCGTTTTTAGGACGCCGAGCACTTCCTGGATCTCAACATCGGTAATATCCGGCCGTGATAGAGGCAGACTCATGGCTCTCTCCTTTGCGGTGCCGTCCACGCGACAGGGGCAGGCCCGCCGATTCGGCGACCCGGCCAATCAGGCACCAGTCGCGCAAAGACCATCCGACCGAGTTTCGGCGCACACCCCGCGAGCGGCGTAGCAACCAGAACCCCAAGGTCGGTCAACCACGTACGACGCCGGACATACGCCAGTTCGAGCGCCACCTTCTTCGGCAGCACGATCTCGAAATAGGCGGTCTCGGGATCCGCCGCTCGGCCCAAGAGCTTTTCTTCGTGCACGAAGACCAGTTGCGCGATGCCCGTCATGCCGGGGCGGGCCGCGTAGACCTGTCGCGCTTGATCGGGCGGAATGGCCGCGACCTCGTTCGGTGTCAGGGGGCGCGGTCCGACCAGGCTCATCTCGCCGCTCACCACGTTCAGCAATTGCGGCAGTTCATCGAGCTTGGTAGCGCGCAGCACCCGGCCGATCGGCGTGATGCGCCGGTCACCCCGTATCGTGATCGTCCCGCCGGCCGCCGCGTCCTCGATCATTGTTTGAAACTTCAGGATCTCAAACGGCCGCAGCGCCCGGCCGATCCGTGTCTGCCGGAAGAACACGCGGCGTGTCGTCAGCCAGTTGAGCGCAGCGATGACACCAAACACCGGGGCTGTCAGGATCAGGAAGGTGCACGCGACCAGCACGTCGGTCAGACGTCGCATGTGAGTGTCTTCACGACGGCACGCGCGATTCCGCCGGTAACCGGTTCCCCAGCGTGATCACGTAGACAGACGCGCTCTCGCCCTGGTGGATCTCAGCACGATGCAGCAATGTGAACCCCGAGCGTTCATACACACCCGCTGCCGCGACGTTGTCGACGGCGGTAGTGACGCGCACCCGCTCCACCCCACGCTGGGAAAACTCCTCAAGCACTGCGCGCACCAGCCCGTCGGCGGCGCCGGCGCCGCGGGCCTCCGGGTCCAACGCGATCGACAGCAGTTCGGCTTCTGGAAGCGCTCCCGCCGCCGCGTACCGGGACGTCTCAAAGAGACGGCGCAGCCCGCCTCCGACGATCTTCTTGAACACGATCCGCGCAGCCAACGACCAGTTCCGCAACACGAACGTCCGGTAGAACCGCCGCCAGTGCACGACGGCGGTGCAGTACCCGACCGGCCGACCATCCCGCTCGGCGATAAACGCAAAGCCCGAGGGCGAATCCAGCAGCGTCCGGTAGAACGTCTCAACGAACCCCGGACCCATGCCCGACAGCAGCCCCCACGGGATCTGCGCCAGGTGGAGCGCCGCAATCGCGCCGCTATCGGCCGCTGACGCTTTCCTGATTGAGACCGATACGGCCATCCACTGCCGCCTGTGTGAGAAATGGAAGGAGCTTGCCACGGCCCGTGATGAGCGGCTCGCGGCGCATGATTCTGATGGTCTCTGCCTGACGCCATAGTGGTGGCATCATCTGACGCGGCCGCGTCGGATCGCGCAGTTCCTCGATGAACCTCGCCCGTACTCGATCCTCATCGATCCGCCCCACCGACGGGTTGATGATCAGGTACAGCCGTGTAAGATGCTGCTCGTCCTCGGCTTCCACGAGCTGGTAGTCCGTGCTTCTGCCGCCGAACTCCCGGGGCAGGACCTCCTCAAGGATGTGCACACAATCGGTGCCAAGTACCGTCGCGCCTTCCCCGGTGAGTTTCGAAAAACTCCGAATAGTGTCGAAGTGCGTGTGAAAGCCCAGTTCACCCCACAGGCATCCACAAGATCGTTCGGTCACGTGTGCGAAGTCATCGCTCTCTGCGTTGATCAAGATCTTGGAGCTCGATATCAGGAGCGTGGTCAGGATCAACGCCTCGACCGCCTGCCCATCGGGCAGCGTGCGCCGATCGTGCAGGAGCCCGAAGCTGTCGGCCATGAAATGCACGTCGTCGATTGCCGTTGGCTGACCGCAGGCGCTCCCCACGGAGCCGAACTCTGTCAGCCCGTACCGCCCCGCGATTCGCGCACCGGCGTGGACAACCTCGGCGCGCTTCCCGGACGTCAGAGGCTCGCCGCTCACGATCAGTGTCACGCGGTCGAGGTCCGTCCCGCGTTGGCCCGCCAGTGCGGCCAGGCGCGTCGCCGCGCTGGGAGTGGTCGCTACGACACACTTTCCGTAGCGCGCGCGGACGGCCACGATCGCATCCACGACCGCCGCCGCGCCCGACAACGGGACATGCTCGAGCGGCGGCAACCGAAGTCCACGCGTCAGCCCCATCAGCCGGGCCAACGTGAACATCGTTTGGTGCAGTTGAGGTACTCTGTACGCTGAGAGATTTGTCAGGCTAAACCATCGCGCGGCCGCACGGCCGGCGTGGGCCAACGACAGCCACCAGTTGATACCGGCATCGCGCGGCAGCCAGATGATCACCGGCCATGTACTCACACCAAGGGCCTCCATGAGCAGCAACCGGGCTGGTCCCCGCTGGACAGCAAGATAATTCAGCGATCCCGGCACCAGGGAGGCCTGACCGGTCGTTCCACCGGTGCGAACCTCAAATGACGGTACCAGCGTTGGGTTGTTGAAGTCGGCCTCTGTAGTTTCGAGCGCGAAATCGCCCCGGCGAATACGGGTCCGACACTTCAATTCCTCGAACGTGAGGTACACGCCGTCTTCTAACAGTGTCCTCAATGTCTCCTCGAGACCATGTCGCCGGACGTGTGCTTCAAGGCGGTCGGGTGTCCATCCAGCCCACTGTAGGAGTCGACGGTACGGACTCCTCGGGTAGGGCCAGATTGTCTTTCGCACGACCCCGACGAACATCTCTGCGCGGGCGGACAACCGGGCGCGCACCAGGGCCTTTGCATCATCAACCGTCGAAAACCGGTACATCAGCGACGCCAGGCCGCCGGCAATCCGGGCGGCCGCTGGGAGGGTCGCAAGAGGCCGTAGACTCATCTCCCTGCCGCCTCATCGCCGTGGTTATACCCGAAACCATCCACGGCGCGTCCCCGCGCCAGCAACATGCGGTACACGTCGAGGATCTGCCCGATGATGCGGCGTTCGTCAAACGCGTCCAGCGCTTTCTTCCGGCTCGCCTGCCCGAACCGGCGCCGCATCTGCGGGTCATCGATCAGTTGCACGATCGCCCCCTCGAGCGCCCCGACATCTCTTGGCGACACCAGGAAGCCGTTGTCTCCTGCCGTCACGACCTCACGGCATCCGCGGATGTCGGTGAGGACCAGCGGCAGCCCCATGGCGGCCGCCTCAACCGCAGAACGCGGGAACCCCTCACGGTACGACGCCAGCACAAACAGGTCCATCGCAGCATAGAGATCGCGCACGTCGCGCCGCAGGCCAAGGAAGCGGATCACGCCGCGGGTTTCCAAATCCGCAATCGTCGCCTGCGGGATCGCGTCGCTCTTGTCCTCATCGCGCGGGCCGATCGCGATGAACCGCACGTCGCGGCCGGCAGCCCGAATGCGCTCAGCCGCCTCAAATACCTCGCGGAGGCCCTTCTCCCACACCAGCCGCCCTACCATCCCGACTACGACCGTCGCTTCATCGATGCCCAGCGCGGCCCGCACAGTGCCCCGGTCGACCGTTGCCGGGTCAAAGACCGTGAGATCCACGCCATTGCCAATGTACGCCGACCGGTCCGGCCGAGCAATCTTCAGCGCGCGTAGCAAATCCAGATCCTCTCGACTCTGGCAGAATTCAAAGTCCGAGCAGGCGGCGGCGATCCTCTCCATCGTCAGATATATCGCCCGCCGGACCGCACCACCGTCAGTCCCGTACAAGCCATGCACGGTGTTCACGACGACCGGTGTCCCGGCCAGCCGTGCCGCGATCCGCCCAAGCACCCCGGTCTTCGGATTGTGCGTGTGGACGATGTCGAATCGGTGTCGTCGAAACAGCCTGAACAGGTCGAGGAATGCCCTCGCGTCGGCCGCGGGCGCCCAGGATCGCCGGAGCGCGGCAATCTCCAGATGACGGATGCCTTGGGCCTGCAGATCCGCCCCCCACGCGCCCGCCGCGCTGATCCCCGTCGGCTCAAATCCGGCCTCACGGTATGCCCGGAGCTGATTCCCGAGCAACAGGGCCAGACTGATGTCCGACGTGGTCACGTGTGCGAGCTTTGGCATCCGCTCACCGGGTGATTTCAACGAGCGCAACCCCGGCACTCACCTGTTCCCCGTCTTGTCTGACCGCCCATATCTCCGCTTCAACGGTTCTCGCCCCATCCTGAGTCGTCCTCACATCACGGATGCACCCGGCGCACCGCACGGTATCGCCGGGACGTATCAGACCCGTGTGCCGGACAGACAGGCGGCGGACCCATCCACTCGGTCCAACCCAACTGGTGATCATTCGCACCAACAGCGCAGTACGATGGTTCCCGCTTTGGACGACGTCAGATTGGTCCATGTACTCCAGGGCGTATGCGCGATCGTAGTGCAGCCGAATCCAGTTCTCCTGGTACCCGGCCCACCGCACGAAATCGGTCAGCGAAAGCGGGCCGATCTCGAGGCCTGGGATTTCGGCTCCAGCGACGGGTGTGGGTGCTTGCTGTGCTCGCATGACGGGGCCGCCCATCACACCCTGGCACCGTCCCGCGCTCCCGGAACCCTGGGTGCGGGTACAACACCGGCTGCCTCGAGCCGGGCGATGTCCTCGTGTGAGAACCCCGCCTCGCGCAGGACCGTCGCGGTCTGCGCGCCGGGACCCGACACTCCTGAGGGGGGCGTGAGCCACGGCGTCGTCAACACCGGTACGTCCTGACCGTCGACGCGATGAAAGAACCTCCGCGCGCGTAGGTGCGGGTCATGAAGCAGAGCCTCTATGTCGTGCACCGGCGCCACGGGAATTCCGCGGGCCTGTGCCATCTCGGACAGCTCCGCTTTCGTGAACCGCCGCGCCCACGACTCGAGCACGCCAAAGATTTCGGCCTGGTGCTCCATCCGAACCCGTTCGTCGTTCAGGGCAGCGTCGCGCAACCGCTCATCTCCAACCATCTCAACCAGGGTCTCCCACATACGTCGTTCGTTGGCCGAGATCACCACGTACCCATCGCGGCACGCAAGTGCGCCCGAGGCAGCGATGTGTGCGTGCCGGTTGCCCCCCCGCTTGACGACACGTCCCGAGAACGCCGCTTCGTACAGACCTTGCTGCATGAACGTGGCGAGCGCCTCATGCGCGCTCACGTAGATCAATCGACCCGATCCACTATCGCGCGCGTGCCGATATCCGAGGAGACAGGCCAGCGCCGCATACGTGGCCGTGACCGCGTCAGCGAGCCCACCGCCGAGCAGACAGGGCGCCTGACCGGGCATGCCCGTGATGGACATCAAACCACTCTGCGCGTAGCGGACGATCTCAGCGCTCGTGCGGCCGGCGCCCGCCGTCGGCGCAAATGGTCGGACGGCCACCCAGGTGAGTCTGGGACTACCGGCCCGGCAGCGTGCATACACGTTCTCTGCGGCATCGAAGACGGGTTCGATACCTTCCACCACTGCGTCGGCCACCCCGCACAGGCGCGCCAGCACCTCGACCCCTTCGTCGCGTCGCAGATCGATTCCGACGCTCCGCTTGCCGGCGTCCAGACATCGAGCGGGGGCTTCGGGACCTTCACGTCGGCCCGGCACGTCGATACGCACTACATCGGCGCCCAGGTCGGCCAGCAGCCGTGTCGCGTAGGCAACCGCGCCGTCGGTAATGTCCAGGACACGAAGCCGCTCCGTCATCACACGCCCAGCGTTCGCGCCGTCGTCTGGTGCACGACCGCCACCGGCTGCCCGCTCTGATCCGAGTAGCGGCGCTCTTCCGTGATAAACACGGCAGCACCCGTCCGCCCGTCTTTCAGCGCGATGTCCGTGATCTTGAACCTGACGGTGAGCCAGTCGCCGATGCGTAATGGCCGAATCCACTCGATGTCGGTTGCGGCATTAAGCCGCCCGCGTTCGCCCGGGACCACGATGGTAGCCGCCAACCCACCCAAAGATGGAAACTCACGTTCGCCCCGGTTGTCGATAACATCCCGGCCGGGCTCGGGCCGCAAAATGTCGAGGATCATGGCGGGTGGCGCGAGGGCTCCCACGCGGCTCGGGTTGGATTCTGGATCGACCGCGCCCCACAGCGGATTGCCGTCGCCGGCCGCGTTCACATAGCGGCGCACGTCGCTCCACTCGATGGGTCCCGGCGCCCGCACGGGTTCACTCTCATGCCCGATCCACCGCCGCAGGGCGTTGAGAATGTCTGCTGGTGTCTGCGAGACTGGTCCCATAGCCGACACTACTGAAGCGCGCCGGAAGCCTTCAAACCGGCAATCTCCGCGTCGCTCATCCCAACCACCTGACGCAGGACCTCATCGGTGTGCTGGCCCAACAGCGGGCCCGCGTGGTCGAGCCTGGCCGGCACGCCCTCAATGTGTATTGGGTTGGAGAGCATGGGCATCTCGCCAATCGCCGGATGAGTGATGACCTGTGTCAACGGTGCATACGTCGCAAGATCGGCCAAGGCCCCCACGTTGGTGCGGACCGCCGCGGCCGGCACCCCTGCAACCTGGAACACGCGTTCCACCATACGGGCGTCTCGCCCGAGGGTCCAGGTCTCCAGCCGGCGATCGATGTCTTCTGCCGCGGCGCGCCGGCCTTCCAGCGTCTGATAGCGCGCGTCGTCGAGCACGCCGTCCCCCACGATCCGCACCAGCGCCTCCCACTCCGTAGCGCTGCCGACGCTAATCACACACCATTCGTCGTCTCCCGCGCAGCGATAACATCCCTGCGGCACGCGGTGCGCCGATCGGTTGCTCTGACGCGCCGGCCCGCCGTTGCCTTGCGCCTCTGCCATTAACGCTCCCAATGGCAGTGCATTCGACTCGTACTGGCTCAGATCGATCCAGCAGCCCTCACCGGTGTGATCGCGCCGCTCTAAGGCCGCGGTGACAATGACCGCGGCGTGCAGCCCCGCCATGAAGTCCGCCCACGAGTTCGAGACACCGATCGGCGGATCACCCGCGCGGCCGGTGGCCAGCATCAATCCCGACAGCGCTTGGATCACAGCGTTGAAGCTCACCCACTGCGCGCACGGGCCGGTATGCCCCAACCCCGCCATGCTCACGTAGATCAGCTGGGGATTGCGCGCGCGCAGGCGATCCGGCCCAAGCCCCAGTCGCTCCATGACCCCTACACTGAAGTTCTCAGTCAGGACATCACACTGCTGGGCCAAAGCGATCGCGACCTCGGCTCCCTGAGGATGCTTGAGGTTGATGGCGACCGAACGCTTGTTGCGGTTCAAACTGGCGAAGAGCGTGCTCCCTTCCTGCTCGCGCGGGCCGTCCGGTTTGAAGGGGCCCAACCGCCGCCCTCCCTCTACCGCCGTCGCGCTCTCAACCTTGATGACGTCCGCGCCGAAGTCCGCGAGGAGTCCCGTGGCAAACGGGCCGGTGACCACGTGCCCGAAGTCCAGGATGCGGATGTGCTCGAGCGGTCGGATCATGCGTCCCGCGACGACACGACACTCGGGATCGGTTCAAACAACGGCAGCGCGTACTGCTCGGTGATCGACCGGACCACCACACGTACCGGCAGGCCGATGTGCACCGATTCCGGCGGGCAGTTCACGACATTGCTAACCATCATCGGCCCTTCGTCGAGTTCAATCGCGGCATACACATACGGCACAGGAAACGCCGGCGAGTGCTGCACGCGCTGCACCGTGAAGGTGAAGACCTTGCCCTGGCCGCTGGCCCGCGTCCACATGAGGTTTTCAAGATATGGATCATTCGAGTGTTCACGGCACCCCGCCGGAGGCCACCGCCAGGTCCCGCAGCGACGACAGCGAAGGAGCAGAAACTCGCCGCGCCGCAACCCCTCCCAGAACGGTCTCATCTCCTCGGTTGGGTTGGGGACGGCTCCCTGCCACGCGACGGTGCTCATGCTGCGTGGCCCCGCGGGTGTTTCGTCAGAACGATCGTGGAGTGAATCGAGCACATCTGGCCCGAGAGGACCTCCGCGCCGTGCCCGGATACCAGCGCGACGTCCGCATCGGGCACCTGCCGCGCGCCACCCTCACCTTGCACCTGGATGATCGCCTCGGCAAAGCCCGTCAGGTTGCCCAAATGGTGCGATGAGAGCAGCCCGCCACCGGTGTTGACCGGCACCTCGCCGCCCGGCCCGGTCCGCATTTCCGCGGCAAACGCCCCGCCTTCACCCTTCCGGCACCACCCATAGTCTTCCAGCTGAATGATGACTTCACCGGTGAAGCAGTCGTAGAGTTGCGCGACATCCACATCCGCCACGCTGATGCCGGCCTGGCGGAACGCGGCGTCGCGCGACGTGCGCACCGCCAGCGTCGTGTAGTTGGTCCGCTCCCACCAGAGGTCGCTCATCTGCTCGCCGAAGCCGATCCCCGCGACGTAGACGGGTGCGTTCCGCGCATCTCGCGCGCGGTCGGTCGTCGTAACGACAAACGCCGTCCCGCCATCGCTCTGCAGGCAGATATCGAACAACCGGTACGGCCAGACGACCACCGGGGATTGCTGATGCTCGTTGAGTGTCAGAGGCCGGCCGTGCATGTAGGCCCGCGGGTTTCGGTTTGCCCACTGCCGCGTGGCCACGGCCACAGCGCCGAGCTGCTCGCTCGTCGTCCCAAACTCGTGCATGTGCCGGCTGGCCAGCAGACCGTGATAGGATGCTGCATTCGCACCAAACAACGGGGCAACCGCGTTGGCCTTCGGCGCATACGCCTGCCCGCGCTTCCCCGACACCTGCTGGGCCGCCTGTGCGCGGCTCCAGTCGTCCCGTGCGCCCGCGCACACGACATAGTCGGCGATACCATGATCCAACAACCCGGCCGCGGCAATCAAAGCGTGTGCGGCGTATTCACCGCCGCGTCCAACATTTTCCATGTACAGGTTGACGGGCAGGTTCAGCACCCTGGCAAACGAGTCGTGATGCCTGGGACGGATCCCGCCCCCCGTGTCGCTCAACATCTGGATCGCGGCGCCGATATCTGTCGCCTGCAGGCCGGCGTCATCGATCGCCAGACGGGCAGCCTCGACCTCGAGCATCAGCACCGATCGCCCCGGCAGGTGTCCAACGTCGGTCACGCCGAGCCCGATCACCGCGTACCGGCCTGTCATCCTCTGATGAATGATTCAGGCGGCTTTGGGCCCCACAGGTTCACCGCAGCAGATCGTCCGCTTACAGGATCCCAGACACCAGGCCGGTAGGTCTGCTCGTCTGGAATGTGCGCGGCCTCAGCCTGGAGTTCCCACCGGATTCCCCAAGGATCGACGAAGTACACGAAGATGCTGTGTCCGGGGCCGTGACGGCCCGGGCCGAACTCAACGGAGACGCCGTGCGCCTCGAAATGATTGAGCATTCGTAGGACATCGTCCCATGACTCGATCTCGAAGCCAATGTGATGCACTCCTTTGGTCGCCGATTGCACCAGCGCGATGGTCGCGTGCTCGCTGGTGCACCGCACCCAGGAAAACTGCCCCGGGATCTGATCGGACAGACGAAAGTCCATAAACTGCTGCCACCATTGCGCACTCGCGCCGGCATCAGCAGCCTTCACGTTGATGTGCGAGAGCTTGATCAGGTTCGCCGGCGGAGTGCCGGCAGGCCGCGCGACGGGCGCCTGAGACGCGACCAGTTCGCACAGATAGCCGTCGGGATCCTGCAGGCGCACTGCCGGACCGTGCAGCGGCTCGAACACCGCGGGGCCGTCGATGCTCAGCCCGCGGCGGCGGAGTTCCACCGCGGCGGCGGCCAGTGCGGACGCATCGGGTACCGTCAATCCGTAGTGATCAAGGCGAGTGGACTCCCCCGGATACAACACGAGTTCATGGTGCGCAACCATCGGGGCCCCGGTGGGCAGCGTGCTCATCACAATCGCGCCCGTCGCTCGATCGTCCCGGGTGATACCCAGACCGAGGACCCGCGCATAGTAGGCCGCTGTCGCCCGAGGATCCGGGACGCGCAGGGTGACGTGATCGAATCCGCTTACCGGCAGTCGCTCGGACATCGCCACACCTCTCTGTGCCTTCCGTTGACCCGCACGTGTCACTGAACCGGGCCACTTCCGGGACTCACTCTGGAACTGGCTCCGGCGGCGCCGCGCACCCCGCCGTTCTCGGAAGATGCGCTGCCGGCGCCGAGGAGGGCCTTGGTGGCCCGAAACAGCCAGAACCCATCGGTGCGCAAAACGGGGTATCGCCACAGCCGAGAGAGATCAAGGTCAAGGTACGCGTTCTTTCCCGGACCGCCCAGCGTCACCGTCGAGTACCGTGCAGCCACGAGCCGCTCCGTCTCCGGCGACCACCAGCCCCAAGGGTACGCAAAGTGTCTCGGCGCAGCGCCCAGCCGTTGTTCGATGAGTTGGTCGCATTCCTCGAGCTCGCGCATGGCGTCGTCCGCCCCGACCCGCGAGAGGTCGGCATGCGTGGCGGTGTGGCCGCCGAACGTGATGAGACCGGAGTGCATCATGCTCGCAGCCATCTCCCATGTCATCGGCTTTGGTCGCTGCTCCACAGGGGATTGCCGGAACCCCCCAAAATCAAACGGGCATTGTGTCTCGACGTACCTCGCCGGGAGATACACCGTTGCCGGGAGCTCGAACCGCCGCAGGACCGGGTAGGCGAACTCATACGTATCGCGGTACCCGTCATCGAACGTGATCGCGACGACGTCGCGGTTCGCATGCCGAGCCGCGCGGCGGGTGGCAATCTGGGCCACTTCATCGAGCGAGACGACCAAGCAGTTCCGCCGCAAGTAACGCATCTGTCGTTCGAACACGCTCACACCGAGGTCGACATCGCTTCGAGTCCCGCCACCAATCCGGTGGTAGAGCAACACCACCACGCCGGGCCGCCGCTCGTGTTGCCAGATCCGGAACGGCAGCATGCTCCACCGTACGAGGCTGCGCGCGACGCGCCCTTGCCCACGTATCCAGGCGCCGAGTCCGTCCATCGTCGTGTCTAAAAGACCTCGAGATCGCCGAGGGCGAGACGCCACGATGCGAAGGACGTCGGGTCGAAGCCTAGGTCATCGGCCAGAGGCCTGATGGTAAGGTGCGGACCGCCGGGCAGTGGCAGAAATCCTGTTCGAAGGAGGACTCGCCGGTGCGGGGTGTTCCACGCACAGTGGGCGACGGCGTAATCCGCGCGGGTCAGCCCGAGCAGTTCGCGGACGACGCGTTGCCCGTGGCGCTCATCGGCCATCAACAGCTCGCACACCATCAGTTCCGACAGCCCGCGCCGATGTGTCAGCCGAAAGATCACAGCCGCTTGGGGTCGCCCGGCCCCGACCCAATGGGCGCCATACTGCAACGAGGGCACTTGGGCGTACCGCCACCGAAGAAACGTCGTCGATCGCGCGGTCCGGACACCGTCAGCCAAGTGCACATCGTCACGAGCCAGCAGGTCCGTCACACCGGGCTCGTTCTGTAGCATGTCGTCGACGGAGCGCCACCGGCCGAGCGTGTCCTGTTCACCGTCGCCGGTTCCGTTCCTGGCCCCGCGCCACCGCGAGCCAAGCACGGACCGGACCATGCGAAAGGCGTGCAGCGGTCGAACGAATACCAGCGCCCGCCCCACGTGGGTCCACCCCAGCTTGAGATATCCGGGCATGCTGTACCGGTTTGGCGTGTTGAACACGAGATGCACCCCGGTCGCCCGCGCGCGTTCAAGACAGGCCGCTGTCAGGTTGGAGAAGATTCCCATTCGCTGGTATTGCGGGTGTGTCGCGGTGTCCACGGCTCGGACACCAAGAACCGTCTGCCCCCGCGCGCGAAACTGCCAGCGCAGGAAGGCGCGCAACCCCACGATCCGGTCATCGTCGGCCAGCAGCATCAGGGATTGGCCAAACGGGTTGTCTCGATGCTTCCAACGGAAGAACGCCGTCGAGCGCTCGAACGCCCGCCCGCTGCCCAACGTGAGATTGAGCAATCCCAGGACCGGCGCCTCGTCTGCGGGCTCGTATTCACGGATGGTAAAACGCGGTTTGACCGTCGCCACCGTCACGCCCGTCCACCCTGCAGCAGCCCTGAGTACAACTGCTCTATCGTGCGAACCATCTGGGGAACACCGTAACGGGCCTGAGACTTGGCGCGCGCCGCGGCGCCCATGCGCCCCCGAAGGTCGGGCGAGGCCAGCAGCCTACCGATTCCGTCGGCAAGCGCCCCTGCATCCTGAGAAGGCACCAGCACGCTGCTGGTCTCGTCGGTCGCTTCGGGCACACCGCCAACCCGGGTGACGACGCTGGGCTTGCCCAGGGCCATCGCCTCAAGCAGCGCGATCGGCAGACCTTCGTGCAGCGACGACAGGACAAACACGTCAGCGGCTGCCACCAGCCGCACCGCGTCGGGTCTGAACCCCGTGAAGACAAAGCGTCCCTCGAGTCCGTGTCTGCCCGCTTCCGCCTTCAGCGCCTCGGCCAACGGCCCCAGACCGACCAGCAGGAAGCGCGCGGCTGGATACTGCGTCAGCACCTGGGCCGCCGCGGCCAGGAGGTACGTGTGCCCCTTCTTCGGCGTCATGTTGCCGACGGTTGCCACTACCGGCGCATCGGACGCGAACCCAAACTCCCGTCGGACGGCGTCGCGCTCCACGGGCATGGCGGCCAGCGCGTCTGCGTCGACGGCATTCTGCACGGTGACGATAGCCGGGCGCCCGTTGGCGTAGCCTTCCACAGCGCGGCGCACTTCATCAGAGACCGCGACCACCAGTGTGTTCATCCGGTAGGTCCGCTGATTCAGCACGCGCGTAGGGAAGGCGTACCGATCGGGGACGTTGTGCTCCGTGTATACGACGTACCGTACGCCGGCCAAGCGCGCGGCGATCCGACCGCAGATGCCCGCGACCGGAAGGTGCGCGTGTACCACATCGATCTGCTCACGCCGTAAGAGCGCCACCAATCGCTGGAGCGGACGTGGGTCGACCGGGAACCGCATGCCCAGATTGTGCACCGGGACGCGTGCCGCCTCGAACGCCGGCACCAGCGCGGCCTTCCACGGCAGCAGATACGCAATCTGATAGTCGAACCGACTCCGGTCCAAGTGAGGCAGCGCCGCTTCGAGCAGCCGCTCCGCTCCCCCGACGCCGAGTCCCTTGATCAGCATGAGGATCCGTGCGCGCCGCGGCTCAGGCATGGGGTCTCTGACCGTTGCGCAGCCCGGCGTACGCGTCCGCATACTGCACCGCGACTCGGCTGATCTCATACGCCTGGCACGCCGTTCGCGCGGCGGCACCCATCGAGTCGCGCAGCGCACGATCCTCAGCCAACCGGGTCACGGCCGCCCGAAAGCCCGGCTCGTCACCAGCGGCGACCAGGAGGCCCGTGCGCTCGTGATAGACCACTTCGTCGATCCCGCCGACGCTGTACGCCACAACCGGCAGCCCGGACAACCCGGCCTCGATGACCGCCGCCGGCATGCCCTCGGTCAAACTCGGCAAGACCAAAAGGTCGGCGCCGGCCAGAAGCTCAGCCACGTCACTGCGCGCGCCGGCCACCCACGTGAACGTCTGCAGTCCGGCGTGGTCGATCATTGCCCGGATGGCGTTACGCTCCGGGCCGTCCCCGACCAACCACAAACGAACGCGCTTCCCCGCATCGCGCATCGCAGCCACGGTCCGGACGAGCACTGCGTGGTTCTTCTCCGCGGATAGGCTGCCGACGTGGATCAGCACGACGTCACCGGGAAGCACACCCGCCTGCGCACGCACACCGGCGCGTGTCAGCGCGGATCGAGAGAGGAACGGTTGGGAATCGACGCCGTTGGGAATCACCCTCACCCGATGCGCGGGTATACCCATCTGCTCGCGGAGTTCTTCCGCGGCTCGACGGCACACCGCGACGACGAGGTCGGCCTGCCCAAACAGCCATCGGTACGTGGTCATGCGCAACACGTCCCGTCGCCAGTACGATGGCATCCCGATCGTGCGGTAGACGAGCGGCCAGCGGCCGCGGCTCAACGCTCGTGTGATGGCGAGGTATTTCAGGGTTGCCGAGCCGTTGGCCTGAACAACAGGATAACCCGCCGCCGCAATGCGACGACCGAGGGCACGTACCACTGCCCACGATAGGGGACCAACGGGGCGACGCGAACCGAGGGCCCCACCCCACACGCCGGCCTCCGTCGCCTGACCCATGAACGCTTCGTCTCCGGGGAAGAGGCTCACGACGGTTGCCGGGCAGGTCATGCGACGCAGCGCGACTGAAAGTTGTACGGCGAATACCTCTGCCCCTCGGCGTTGGGGAGCCTGAATGACTTGGAGGACTCCGGCGTTGTCAGACATCATTTACGGAAGGGTTGGAACTGACCAGCGTGCAGAGAGGAGGATCGGCCCTAGGCCGTCCTCCTCTCGCAACTTACCTGGCGCTGTCTGTGCCCGTGTGCCCTATGCGCCGCCCGGACGAATCTCGCTCTACCGCGGTTGCGGTTCCGGTCTTAGAATGGCACCGGCATGCGCGTTCTGCCCGGACAAGATCGTCAAGGGTCGGGAGTCGCTAATGAACCCTGCAGCGGTCACGGTGCGGACATAGCTCCCCGCCGGAACGGCCGGGCTCTGAACAAACCCGGTGGCGTCGGTGATTCCAGTCCAGACCGAACCAAGCTGGACGCGCGCTCCCACGACTGGTACGAGCCGGCCGTTGACGTACGTCATGAAACGGCCGCTGTATGTCCCGGACCCTGTAGGTACGGGCGCCACCGTCGGGGGTGCCGTGGGTCCAGGTACCGGCGCTGAAACTGGTGCCGGCGCTGCCGTCGGGGTCGCCGTCGGACGTGCCGTAGCGGTCGCGGTCGGCGCTGCCGTCGGGGTCGCCGTCGGACGTGCCGTAGCGGTCGCGGTCGGCGCTGCCGTCGGGGTCGCCGTCGGGGTCGCAGTAGGTGTCGGTGCCGGCGCCGGCGCCGTAGCGTTCCGTTGGAGCTGGATCACTTGCGTAAAAGCGTTGTTCCCGTTCGCATCGGTCACTTCCGCATACAAGTGCGCCCAGCGCCTTGTCCAACCGGCGCTCGACCAGCTGAACGTGTACGGCGCGGTCGTCCGCGTCCCCACCACTCGCTCGTCGACGTAGAAGGTGACTTGGGTGATCGCGGCCGCAGCCGGTACGACGTTGACCTGCACGTTGACCGTGCCGGTGATCGGGGCGCCGTCTGCCACGCCCATCAGAGTCGCCTGCGGCGGGCCGGGGCGAATCATCAGGGGTCCGGGCAGCGGATCCAGCCACGAATCGGTCCCAGAGTTGTAGGCCGCATCCGTATCCGGCCGCGGCCGGTCCCGCCGCGTCAGCCGGAAGTTCGCCGGCAGCGACGTGGTCCCTGAGTAGTTGTTTACCACGAACCACGCGTTGGAGTTTCGTTGCCACCCGAAGTCGAACGGCCGCGCCGCGCTGAACCGATTGTCCGTGAACTGGATGTACGTCGGTGCGCAATAGAAGTTCTGTGGATCGCTATCCGACCCATTGGTGCACGCGCTATGGTCCTGCGAGACATCGACCTGATGCCCTGTAAACGTGTTTCGGGAAATCAGGGAGGGCAGGGTCGGGTCCGGCACAATGAAGTATCCCGCCAGGAACAGCGCGATCGTCGAGGAGCCCGGCGTCGCCGTTAACTCGCTGTCCACCAGATAGGTCGAGATGATCGACGAGCTGAAGTTGGCATCGCCGTTCTGGTACAACCGCGCCCGGTGGAACCGCAGACCGTTCCCATAGGCCCCGATCTTGAGCCCCACGTTGTTCCGCCACGCGCGCAGGTCTACCACGCTCGTCGGACCGTCATTGTTCGTCCACGTAAACATGCCCGTCCCGCTGTTCGAATGCGCTTCGTTGTGCACCATCCGCAACAGGGCAAAGCCCGCCTGCGACCGGATCCGCTCCGCGATGTGATATCCGGAATCATCCCATCCCATCGCCCATGACCCCGACGCCACGTTCCCGATCAGTGTGCTGTTGAACGAGTGGATCCAGAACCCGGACGCCCGGATCCGGCTGTCCGCCGGGCTCCGCAGCGCGCCTTCCCGATAGACCACCCGCGCCGACAGATTCCCGATGAGCACGTTGTCGACCGAGATCATCGTCAGCGAGTCTTGGTCCACCGGTTCCCCAATGAAGTACCCCACGCCCGTCGTCCGGTAGCCCACCGTGTCTTCCACCGTGATCCCGTTCGACGCATGGATATTCATGAAGTTGTTGTCGGACCGCCAGATCGATGCGCCCCGCACGGACATCCCCCGGGACGTATCCGCCATCAAGTGGAAGTGCACCGGGTACCGGCCCA
>JBGQGY010000003.1:0-70377 GCA_041497675.1 bacterium
CGTCGACAGCACCAGATGCCCCGTCAGCGCCGCGTGGATCGCGATCCGCGCCGTCTCTTCGTCGCGGATCTCCCCCACCATGATGATATCCGGGTCCTGCCGCAGGAACGACCGGAGCCCGTTGGCAAACGTCAGCCCCGCCTTGGGGTTGATCTGTACCTGGCTGATCCCCGCGAGCTGGTATTCCACCGGATCCTCGATCGTGATGATGTTGACCTCGGTCTTGTTCAGCCGGTTGAGGATCGCGTACAGCGTCGTCGTCTTCCCGCTCCCGGTGGGCCCCGTGATCAGGATGATCCCGTACGGTTTCGTCACCAGCGATTCGAACCGCTGGTTGTCCTCCCCCACCAGCCCCAACCGGTCGATGCCCACCAGCGCGGCCCGCTTGTCCAGGATCCGCATCACGACCTTCTCGCCGAAGACCGTCGGGATCGTCGAGACCCGCAGGTCGATCTCCCGGCCGTCGACGCGCAGTTCGATGCGGCCGTCCTGCGGGAGGCGGCGCTCGGCGATGTTCATGTTGGCCATGATCTTGATGCGGCTCACGCCGGCAGCCTGGACGTGCTTGGGCGCCGTCATCACATTGTAGAGCGTGCCGTCGATCCGATAGCGGATCCGTACCTGGTTCTCCTGCGGCTCCACGTGGATGTCACTGGCGCCCTGCCGCACGGCTTGGACCAGCACGAGGTTGACCAGACGCACGACCGGAGCTTCGTCGACGATCTCGCGGAGCTTGTCGAGCCCGGGCTCGTCTTCCCCGACCTCGGACGGCCGGATCTCCTGGATGACCTGATCCAACGAAGTTTCCAGCGCCGGGTACTGGTTGACCGCGTGCAGGAACCCGTCTTGCGTGATGACGGCCGGAATGAGGTCGCGGTCGGCGATGCGGCGGATGTCATCCAGCGCCAGCACATCGAGCGGATCGACCATCCCGAGCACGAGCGCTTCGCCTTCGGCGCGCAACGGTAGCACCTGATAGCGGCGGATCGCCTGCTCGGGCAGGATCGTCAGGATGTCCTCGGGGATGGTGGTCGCCTGGACGTTCACGTACTCCATGTTCATCTGACTGGCGATCGCCTTGGCGATCGCCTCCGGCGTCGCCAGACCCATTTTGACCAACACTTTGCCCAGCCGGTCGCCAGTCGCATTCTGGGCCTGCAGTGCCTGCTCCAGCTGCGCCTGGGTAATCAGACCGGCTTCGACCAGGACCTCGCCCAGCCGCACCCGCCGGCGAGCGGTCATGCCTCTAGATGGTTTCATGACGCTCCATCAGCATGACGACGTGAGCCTTGTGCACCATGACGACGGACGCTTCGTAGAGCAGCCGGCCGTCGAGGGAGAACACCCGCGCAGACGTGATCGGCAGGAAGTCTTTGGCCGAGTTCAGCCGGTCAGAAATCCGCGCGGTCGAGGGCAGGTGCAGGTCGCCCTCGATCCGGTGGTGCGGCGTGAACAGGATGACCTGTTCTCGGTCGAGCTCTGACTTCATCGACCACTCCCACGGCCGTCCCCGGCCATTTCCACCGGGCGTGTGCTCTCGATCAACCGCTGGATGCCCTTGAGGCTCATGCCACGATCCACCATGGCCTTGACCCAACGGATGCGTTCGACATCGTCTTCACTATACAGGCGATGGCCACCGCCGGTCCGGGCCGGGGAGAGCAGGTTGTACTGGTCCTCCCACGCTCGGATCCGCCGGGGGTTCACCCCGGTCAGGTGCGCGACCGTCCGGATCGGATAGATCGGCGCGCGACGGTCCACAATCATCGGCTTCCCCCTCCGCTTCCCGCCGCGCGCTGGGCTGTGGCCAGATCACGGTCGCGCGGTGGACCGTAGCCATGATCGCGCAGGTACGTGTAGATCTCCTGAAGTTTCGAGAACCCGTGAAAGTCGGGGCGATACTCCGATTCGAGCTTGTAGTCCAGTTCGACGTACTTGTTCAGCGTCACGAAGAACGCATACTGGACGATGTTGGACGGCGCTTCAGGCGCGTCGCGGTTCTTGTCGATAAAGAGGTTGACGATGTCGACCTTGGGAAGATCGTCGGTGGCGAACCCCTCGGCCCGCGAGCGCGTCTCGATCAATTGCTGCAGGTCGTGGGTCGCCTTCCAGTCCTTGGCCAGCACCATCGCCACGTCCAAGTCGTACTCGAGGTCGCCGGACCCCATGCTGTGGTGCATCGTCGGCCGGTTGAACGGGTTGAAGACCTCGCCTTCCTCCACCGGTCGCTCGTCGAGCCGACAGCCTTCTTTGTCCAGCGGCGAGATGGCAAAGATCGGGCAGTCGAGTTCGAGGCTCATCTCCGCCAGCGCGGTTGAGATTCGGTCCGTGCGGCCCTTCGAGTCGTCCAGGTGCTCGGGCAGCGGGATCTTTTGTAGGTAGTCAAAGAAGATGCAGATGTCCTGTGTCTGAAACTCCTGCATCAGGTTGTGGGCGTGCGCCCTGATCCGATCGAGTGTTTCCTTCCTGCCGGCCTCGACCAAATGCAGGAAGGGCCCGTAACGGGCGAGCTTGGACTGCGCCGAAGCGACTCGAGGACCGACCGGCCGGCCGTCCGTGTCGGCGCCGATCAAAATCGAGGTCGGGTTGAGACCGGTCTCTTTCGCGATGAGCCGCGCGGCCAAGACGCGCCGGGTTTGCTCCCACGTGTAATAGAGCACGGGGATCTTGTGGTTGACGGCCACGTGCACGGCCAGATCGAGCGCCAGGTTGGTCTTCCCGCGGCGCGGCGCGCCGGCAAGGCCATAGTAGAACCCGCGGCGCAGCCCCGAGAGCAGCGTGTTGAGCCGGTCGAAGGGGCTGATCGAAAACCCGAGGATCCCGTCACTGGCCACCGGCCGCAATTCCAACAAGGGACTGAACGCCTCCGAGATCGGCGCCACCTGGCGCCGAATACGCCGCCGCTGGATCTCCATCAGATTGTGGACGCAGTCCGCCGTGAACTGCACGATGTCGGGGTGCTGGCCGTCCTGCCGGTACAGGTACCCACCGATCGATTCGTGGACTTGGCCGAGCAGGTCGCGGCTCTCGCGGGCTTTCAGCACGTCGACCTGGGCCATCGCCTCCCCGGCGCTCAACGGCGGGTTCTCGATCACGTTGGCCAGATACCGCTCCATCTCAGGCGTCAACAGGCCGCGGTCGACCAGATGGACGCGCAGGGTGGACTCATCGACGACGGCATCCTGGGCGGCGTAGAGGTCGATGATGACCTTGGCCAGCCGCCGCGCGAGTGGCGACGCCAGCAGATCAACATGAAACCCCTCCGTCGAGGCAAGGGTAATCAAATGCCGATCGCGGATAAATCCGCTAAGCAGACGGATTTCAATCTGGTACAGATCCACCGGGCAGTTCCCTCCGATATCGGAAATCGGGGATCGTGCCTGACCCGGACTCAGTCAACCCTCTCGCCGTGAACTTCCCAGGAACCTCTCTGACGTTGGCTTGCCTCGGGCATAACCTTGTTGCGATTGTGTTCCAATCTTCATCCGGGCAAGTCAGAATATGCCCAGAAGATTGTGGGGCTAGTCACGAACGGGCAAACCCGGAGCGATTCGGGGGCGCAAAACTACGGGACCGGGGAATATACATACCGGTCCCTGTTTTTCTTGGGGCTGCTGCCACATGGCAAAACGGCATGGGTGAGGGTACGCATTGGATCGGTCCCCGGACGAAGGCGCCATCCAGACTCTGAAAGCTTCCGTTGGCCTGCCCGCGGAGAGCCTGACGCTCGAACGGGCTTTCCTTCATGCGGAGGCACGCCAGGCCATGCGGTCCGCACAATGGGAGACCGCGCGCGACGCGCTGCAGCGTCTAGCGGCGGCCGATCCAGAGGAACCATGGGTCTGCTGGGACCTGGCGGCGGCGTGCCGGGCGCTCGAGGACCACGAAGGCGCAGCTCTCGCGTATCTGACCGCGGCCGACAAGCACCTGGCCCGCGGCGAGACCGACCAGGTCCTCCAAGCGTACCAGCAGGCCGCCGCGATCTCGCCAAATGATCCGCAGATTCAAGCCAAGCTGGCGGAACCAGCCCCACCTCCATCGCAGCCCTCGGCAAGCCGGCCGGCAAACGCTTCACCGCGACCGGCGCCGCCCGCCGCGACCACGTCGCCGGAGACCGGTGCGCGTGCCGTGCCGGAGCGCAGCGACGCTCCGGTATTGCCAACGCCTCCCGGGCCATCGAAGGCCGACAAGCGAGGGGCGGCGGCGCCCGATGCACCTCCCACACCACCCGCGCGCGAGCCCGTCGACCCAGCATCCCAGGCGGCGCGGGCACCGCGGCCGCGACTGGGCAGCAAAACCGAGACGCTGGGCCAGGTGCTCCAGCAACTGGGCATCATCACCGCCCACCAACTCAACGAATCGCTCGAGATTCAGGCGCGCACCGGCGAGCGCATCGGGCAAATCCTGCGCGACATGGGCGTGATCAGCGACACCGACCTGGCGCGCGCCATGGCGCACCAGTGGGCCTACCCGTACCTCTCCCTGGCGGAGCGGCGGCCAGATACTGAGATCGTCAGGCTGATCCCGCACGCGCTGGCGATGCGGCACAAGTGCGTCGCCGTCGAGCGCGCCGGGGGCCGGCTGCTCGTCGCGATCAGTGATCCGCTGAACGTCATCGCCGTCGACGACGTCCGCCTCATCACCGGCATGGAAGTCGACCTCGCGGTCGCCACCGAAGAAGACATCACCACCGCGCTGGCGCGCGGCTATCAGCTGTCCGACACGACGATTGAGAAGGTCCTGCGCGAGTCCTTACCCGATTCTGCGGGGGATCTCGGCGATGAGGATGTCTCGATCGAGCAGCTGAAGGCGTTGGTTGAGGAAGCGCCTGTCGTCAAGCTCGTCAACCTCGTAGTGGATGAGGCGGTCAAGCAAGGCGCCAGCGATATCCACGTCGAGCCGCAGCGCAACGGCGTCTGGGTGCGGTTTCGCGTGGACGGGGTGCTGCGCGACGTGATGAACCCGCCTAAGCACCTGAAGTCGGCGCTCGTCTCGCGCATGAAGATCATGGCTGAGATGGACATCGCCGAGCGCCGTCGCCCCCAGGATGGGCGCATCCATCTGATCGCCGATGGCCGCAACATCGACCTGCGCGTCTCGACGCTCCCCACGATGTATGGCGAGAAAATCGTGATGCGCATCCTGGATCAAGCCCAGACCATGATCGGGCTGACCCGGCTGGGCTTCCACAGTGATACGCTCCGACAGTGGGAGAGCTCGGTCAGCAAACCCCACGGGATGGTGTTGGTCACCGGGCCGACCGGGAGCGGGAAGACGACGACCCTCTACGCCACGCTGAGCAAGCTCAACACGCCCGAACTCAATGTCGTGACGGTCGAGGACCCCGTCGAGTATCAGATCAGCCGTATCAACCAGGTCCAAGTGAACATTAAAGCCGGCATGACCTTTGCCACCGCGCTCCGGCACATCCTGCGCCAGGACCCAGACATCGTCATGGTCGGTGAGATCCGCGACAAAGACACGGCCGAGATCGCGGTGCAGGCCGCACTCACCGGCCACTTGGTCCTCTCAACGCTCCACACCAACGACGCGGCGGGCGCGGTCACGCGGCTGGTCGACATGGGGGTTGAACCGTTCCTGATCAGCTCGTCGGTCATTGGGGTGCTGGCGCAGCGTCTCGCCCGGGCCATCTGCTCCCGTTGCAAGGTCGCCTACTCGCCGCCACCCGAAGCGCTCGGCCGTCTCGGTGCGGATGTGCGAATCGATTCCGATGTGACCTTCTATAGAGGCCAAGGCTGCGAGTCGTGCCGCGGCACCGGTTACCGCGGTCGGATCGGCATCTTCGAACTGCTGATCATCAGTGACGCCGTCCGCGACCTGGTTGTCCACAACGCCTCCTCCACCGAGATCAAGGCGCAGGCGATCCGTGAGGGCATGCGCACGCTGCGGGATGACGGCCTCGAGAAAGTCATGTCCGGCATCTCCACCATCGACGAGATCCTGCGGGTCGTGTACGTCCAGGACTGATCTCGACGGGTCGACGGGGCGGACGAGCCCGTGGTCAAAAGGATGAGGAGCCGGCGCGGTCACGCCGGCTCCTCGGTGTTGTGTAGAGCGCCGCTAGACGAGCGCGGCAGCCAGCTGGCTGTTACGCCGCATCTCCAACCGGATGCGACCGAGATTGGCCTGTTTGCCGCCGACGACCACCATCATGGCGTCGGGGCCCGCCGGGCCGACCGCGATCGGACCGTCATCGTACTCGAGCAACATGCTGCGCATCGCCCCCCGGCTCATTTCGCGTCCCATCGAATCCGCCGCGGCCATGCTGCTGGCCACGATGGCGCCAACGGCCTCCAGGTCGATGGCCTCTTCACTCGTCATCCCCTCGACGACAAACCCATCCCGGCCAACGACCAGGACGGCGACGACCCCCTCGACTTTGGCCAGGTCGCTGATGACATCCTTCAGCTGCGACATCGTGCGTTCCCCTCCTACTCCAGAGTTCCGGCCCTCTAGCGTCCGGGAGCTACAGTGTTCCGTGCGACGGTACGCCCATGACACCCCGCAGTTTGGTGAGCGCTGAGGCCAGCACCCGCGAGACATGTTTCTGCGAGATGCCAATTCTCTTTGAGGCTTCGGTCTGGGTGAGATCGGTGTAGAACAGGTAGTAGACGACCTTGCGCTGTAGCGAGTTCAGGGATTCCATCGCTTCGACCAGCATCACGCGATCTTCTATGGGTAACTGGAAGCTGATGTGGGATCGGTGCTTGATGCGCTCTCGGTCGACGCGCAGGTCGCCGCCCTCTTCTTCGGTCTCAAGGGAGATCGTCCGGAGGGCCTCACGGGTACGCAGCACCTCGAGCAGCCCTTCCTCTTCGATATTGAGCTCGGAGGCCAGCTCTTCCAGCCCGGGAAACCGCCCCTCTTCCGCAACGTATTTGCCGACGGTGTCCTCGATCTGGGTGTTGAGCTTCTGCAGCCAGCGCGGTTTCCGAATCGTGTCGCGCTGATCCCGCAGGTAATGGCGGATCTCGCCGCGGACCAGATAGCTCGCGTACGTCGCGAACTTCGCGCCCCGCGTCGGATCGAAGGCCGCGATGGCATTGAGCAACCCGATGTACCCCACCTGCACGAGATCGTCGGTCGGAACACCCGAGAACACAAATTCTGAGGCGATGCGCCGCACCAGCGGCGTGCACGCGTGGACGACTCGTTCTCGGATCGCTGGGTCGGGGCTCTCGACGTACTGGGCCATCAATACATCTTCGTTCTCGTGCTCGGTCACACGGGGTGTGATCTGCTCTTGTCGAACCGGTGCGCGTTGCGCGCTGCGGACTGCCATCGTGCCCCTCCGAGGAAAAAAGATAAGTCCTCTCGAGCTGCCCCAAGAGGACCTGATGTTCTCCCTTCGGCAGCCCGGCCAACCGTGACGGTCCCGGAGCTTTGCGCCCCCACCTTGCGATGGGTTTGCCCTTTCGAGGATCGCTATTCAGTTAGAAGAAGACCACAAACCCTTACTGACCTTAGTTTACATCATTCTTAGTTTAGATCATTGAGAACATTTCTGCAAGCTCTGTGTCAGAAATTGTACCCACCCTCGGACCCGTTTAGACCTCCCTGACCGGTAATCTTACCGGGCCGCGGATGCCCCCGCCGCGGGACGGGATCGGCTGACGTACTTGAACGCCAGTCGGTGTGAAACCAGTGCCTCCAGAATGCCCCCGACTTGGGCCGGCGTCAAGCCCGTTTCGGAGGCAATCTCGGCCAGGGTGTGCGCGCCGTCGAGGAGACGCAGAACCGTCCCGGTGACGCCGTTGCTCACGACCCCGGCGAGCTCCGCGGCGACGTCCGAAGGCAGATTCTCCGCGACACCCGGCGATAGCAGATACCGTGCCTCCCGGGCGAACCGGCCGAAAACAGCTTCCAGTTCCCGCGACGGCGCTGCGGGCGGTGGCGGCGCGACCTCAGGCTGCGCACCCGCCTCCTCGACCGCGGCGACCTTGATCGCCGGGACCTCGATCACCGGGACGTCAACCGGCGCAGCGTCGACGGGCGCAACGTCGGCGGGCGCAGCGTCGACCACCGCAATGGGTTCTGAGGCCGGCGTGACGACTGAGACTGTCTGCGCCTGCAGCGAGCCGGTGATGACGATGATCCATCCCCTGGCCTGCTTCATGACGGCGCCAGACGTCGCTGCCGACGCCGGCTCGATGACGGCGAGCGCTCCCCCATTGAGGTCCAGCACCGCTGGTTTGGGTCCGAGCACGA
This sequence comes from bacterium, assembly GCA_041497675.1. Taxonomy (GTDB): domain Bacteria; phylum Sysuimicrobiota; class Sysuimicrobiia; order Sysuimicrobiales; family Humicultoraceae; genus JBGPNN01. The sequence continues at coordinate 8,230 of JBGQGY010000003.1, forward strand.
GCACTACGGCGCTCGCTTGGTCAGACTGTAGACGGGCGATGTAGCGGTCGAGGTGGACGAAGTCAGTATGCAGCGCCGCGCCTGAAAATTCTAGTGACGCGATCCGCTCCACGACGTCCTTGCGCAGCCGTAACTGAGCGGATTCCGCGCGGGCCGGTGGACCATCGGCGAACACCGCATCCGGCGCGCCGACATGCCAGCCGCTGGGCCCAAAGACCGCCGCGCAGGGCGTCGATGCTTCGAAAATCGCCGCCACGCCTCCGAGCCAAGCGTAATGAGTAATCCTGGCAGTCGCGGCGGCCACGACTCAGATGTCCTCCTGTACCGTCCGCTGCCAGAAACCACCCAGCGCGAGAAAGACGAAGCCCGCCACCCACAGCGCATTGATCGTGTGGACTTCCGAGTAGAGTTCGTACCAGCTGAGAAACGCGTAGCCCAGACTGGCGACCGCCAGACAGAGCGCCGAGGCGGCGACGGCCAGCCAGGTATATGCCGAGGTGCCGCCGCGAAACCCGACGGCGGGTAGCAACCCCGCGGGCACGAGAAAGACCGCGATGGTCGGATAGAAGACCGCCAGCACCTTCACCGTTGTCGGCGCCGGACTGGCCATGATCGGGCTCACGATGAACTCGAAGCCAAGCGCCCACCCCACGACACCGAGTCCCACCAGCGCGAGGCGGACCGGGCGATCGACCATTGGTGCAACCAACCGGATCTCCAGACCGAGGGCGAGACCAAGCAGCAGGTAGAAGACGACGAAGAACCCGTCGGCGATCGACGGGTACGGCAGTGCCCGTCCCCCCCACCATTGGTAGAACGCAAAGACCCCGCGGCCGGCCGCCCAGGCTAGCGCCGCCAGCCCCCCGATGGACCACACCGCGCGCTCGCGATCGCCCGACACGTAGGCGCGTCGAGCCGCGAGGCACCCGATACCGGCAAGGATCGGCGCAACGATCTGAACTGCCGAGCCCAGCACGTGTCGGGCCAGGCGGCCCTGGAGGCTGGTTTCTGCCGCACCGTACGCGTAGGCGGCGGCCAGGACAAGGCCGCCCATGACGATGAGCAGCACGCGAAAACGCTTCATCGAGCCGCTCCGGAGTCGCCGGCACCTGCCGCGTCGCGTTCGGCTGCGGCAATCGCCCGGTCGACGAACGCACGACCGGCGACGGCGATGATCGGTTCGCACGCCGTCTCGACGATGACCCGCCACGACGCCTCGGAGATCGGAGGCGCATACACGCGGGTTCCGTCGACCCGGCCGCCATGCGGCGCGAGCGCGGCGGCGAGCGTCGATGTGAACCGCTGGGCGAGCCGCTGGCCGCGATGACGCGCTACCCGTTCGGCCACGCCTTCCATGGTGCGCGGCCACGGTCGGGTCGACGCCTCAACGGGGGCCACGGGTTCCGTCGCCACCACGCGCTCGCCGGCAGCAGTCGCTCGCGCTGGCGGCGCTTCGCTCACCGGGGCGACCGGCTCGACGACCGGCGGAGCGGTCACCACCTCAGCCACCTCCGCCGGCTCAACCGCTGGCATCGACTGCGACGTCACGAGGCTCTGCCCTGGGACTTTGAAGACCGTCGCCGGGGCTGCGGACGGTGGGCCCGCCGCCTGTCCGAAGGCGACGTCTGGCGGCGCGCCCACATACACGCTCAGCGTCGAACCGTTTGACGCCATCTCGCGGAAGAGGTCGTGCCCGCCGGCACCGGCCAGCACGGCCTCTCCGCCGTCAACGTCAAAGAACCAGGCGTCCTGCGCCTCGCCCTCGTGCACCCAGACCAGGCTCTCCATTTCGAGGTCGGCGAGGTAGATGCCGCCTTCAAACCCGCGGCCGATCAAATGCGCCAGCAGCCCGTCGATATCCACCGCATCGCCGGGGAAGTCGGTGACTAAGGCCGGTCCGGCCCGGAGCACTTCGAGTGCTTGACGCCGGTTCACGTGAGCTCCTACTTGATGCCTCGCTCCCTGTAGAAACGCAGAGCGCCGGCATGCATCGTAATTGGCATCCCCGAGCGTGACGTGTTGGTCGTAATGTCCTTGCCGCGCGCATGGGCGGCCTGCAATCGGTCGGTGTTGGTCCACAGCGCCGAGGTCAACGTGTAGATCAGGGCTTCCTCGATGTCCTGACGCGTCACCAGCATCGCCATCACCGCTGCGGTATCCACTGACTCGGTCTGGCCCTTGTAGGTGTTGGCCGGTACCGTCACGCGTGTGTAATAGGGGTACTGCTCGCGCAGCATCTCCACGACGTCTCTTGGGATCGCCAGGACCTTCAGGTCGCGGCTGGACGCGATATCCTGTACAGCCGCTGTCGGGAACCCCGCTGTAATGAACGCCGCGTCGATCACGCCATCCTTCAACTGATCGGCGGCCTCGGCGAAGTTCAGGAAGTCCGGCCGCGTGTTGTAATAGCCGAGTTCAAACGCGCGGAGAATCTGACGCGCGTTGATCTCGGTGCCGCTGCCCGGCGCGCCGACGGCGATGCGCTTGCCCTTGAGATCGGCGATCGAATTGATGTTCTTGGACTTCAGCGTGACGACCTGAATCGTCTCCGGATACAACATCGCCATGCCTCGAAGATTCGCGATCGGCTGGGTCTTGTTGGCGACGCGATCCATAAACATCTCGGTCCCGTGGAAGGCGTAGTAGGTGATATCGTTCTGGATGAACGCCACCGCCACGTCGCTCCGCTGTAGCAGGCGGATGTTGGCGACCGAGGCGCCGGACGTCTGCGCCGTCGCCTGGACGTTTGGCACCTTGCCGCTCCACACTTCCGCCAGCGCCGCGCCCAACGGGAAGTAGACACCCGCCGTGCCGCCCGTTGCAATGGCGACAAACGTGCGCTGTTGGGCCATGGCGGGCCAGACGGCTACGCTGAGCACCGCCAGTATGACGATTCCGAGTGTGATCCGACGCATGTGCGCTCTCCTCCTCATCATCGTGTCGAACGGATGGACCCTCATACGCTATCGCTGGATAATCTCAAACTGTCCTTGGTGCACTCGGGCCACGGCTACCGGGCGGGACGGCACACCCCATCGATCAAGGGTGATCTGACCGGTCACACCGGGAAACTTCCGGAGCCCCTGCAGCGCGGTCTTGATCGCGACGGGGCTTCTGTCACCACGGCGCATCGTGGACGCCAGCATCTTCACCGCATCGTAGGCCTGTGCCGCGAAATGGTCCGGCGTCTCGTTGAACTTCTTCCGATACTTGGCCCCGAACTCTTGGACGATCGGTAGCGGATCGCTGGCCACAAACGGCGCAGGCAAGAGCACATCCTCCGCGTAGATTTTGGCCCACGCCACGAGATCGGTCGAATACAGCGCGTCGGATCCCACGATCGGCACCCGAACGCCGCGGCCTTTGAGCGCCGCCACGATCAACGCGCCCTCATCCGGGTACCCGGCCACAAAGACCGCGTCCGCCCCGTCGGCGAGCACGCCGGTCACGTGACGGGTGAAGTCGGTGTCCCCGTCGTGGTAGAGCCTCGTGCCGACGACCCGACCACCCAACCCCTTGATCCGCTCGGCAAATGCGAGGGCGACCATGGTGCCGTACTCGTTGGCATCGTGGATGATGGCCAACCGGCGCGTATTCCGGGTACGCACAAGAAAATCCGCGAGGGTGCGCGCCTGAGCTTCAGCGGACAGCGACGTGCGGAAAAACGAGGACCCCGAGTAGGGAATCGTCCCGGTAGCGCCTGGGCTGACCAGGGGGATCCCCGCGCGCTCAGCCATCGGCGCGACGGCCAGCGCGGTCGCGTCCGTCACCGGTCCCACCACGGCGACGATCTTTTGCTTCACCAGATGCTCGAACTGCTTTGCGGCCTCATCGGCGGTGCCGCGATCGTCCTGCACCATCAGCGTGATCGACGCGCCGCCGACCCCACCCGAGGCGTTGATCTCTTCAGCGGCGAGCGTGGCACCCTGCACGACGGACTTGGCCGCGGCGGGCACGCCGCTATTGAGCGGCGCCAGGATGCCGATAATAACTGACTCCTGCGCCCGGAGCGCGGCGCTGGGACCGCAGGCGGAGGTCGCGAGCGCTGCGAAGATGATCGCCGCGGCCCCGAGTGTCATCGTTTTCATGTGTGTCACCGCCTGTGAACACAAAATGCCTTTCGGCCGCCTGCCGAAAGGCATACCACGCCTGCCCCTTCGGCAACCCGGCCGGCCGCGCGGTTGGACGTCCCGCGCGCCCCCGTGGCTTTGCGTCCCCACCTTGCGATGGGTTTGCCCGTTCGGAGGCTCTATGCAGTTTGCGGTGCTACCTTTTCTCTACCCCGCCGCGGCTTCGCCTAGACCTCTGCCTACCCTCCAACAGATGTCCCGAGAGTTGCGGCAGGGTTCCTCCAAGAAGCCATACGCTAGAGCGAGAGCAATCGACGGTACAGCTGCGTGACGTTGTAGACGTACCACTTGGTCTCGTCATAGGGCGGGATGCCTTCATAGCGTTCCACCGCGGCGCGGCCCGCATTGTACGCGGCCAGGGCGAGATGCACGTTGTCGTATCCGAACCGATCGAGGTTGCCACGCAAGTACCGGATCGTCCCGTAGAGGTTTTGCACGGGATCCTGTGGATCGACGCCCAATGCCCGCGCTGTATCCGGCATCAACTGGCCCAATCCCAGTGCCCCCGCCCGCGACGTCACATGCGGTTGGAATCCGGACTCGACCACGACGAGAGCCACGACCAAACGCGGGTCGATGTTGAATCGATACGAGTATCCGAGCAGCGCCTGCGCGATCTTCTCTGCAACCTCGGGCTGGAGTCTCGGGTTGTAGTAACGCGCGAGCTGCGTATAGCTCTCAATCGTCGTGACCCACGCCGGCGCCGTCGGTGCGCCGCCCTTCAACGCCGCCAGTTTTGGCACGGGCTTGACGACCCGTAGCCCCTGCAGCGCCAGCTCGTGGATGCGGTCAGATCCTGGTGCCAGCAGGGCGCGCTGAAACGCCACCTCGGCCTCCCCGGACCGGCCGCCCTGGGCGAGGACGTATCCCCACCACAACAGCACGGTGGAATCGCGTGGCGCCAGACGGACCGCCGATTCAAGCACCTGCACCGCCAGCCGTGGCTCGCCCCGATAGTGGTAGACGATCCCAAGCCACAACCAGCCCTCGGGGTCACTCGGCCGCTGCGCAACCTCGCGGGTGAAGACCGCTTCGGCGTCGCGCAGGCGGCCCTGTGCGACCAGCGCCGCGCCCTCCCGGAGCGCCGCCGGACCGCTCGGGGCCGCGACGGCCGAGCCGGCCGCAAGAGTGATCAGCAACACGAGCAGGATCACGCCGGTCTTCATCCCAGTTGCTCCACGATCTCGGCCTTCCGGCGCCGTATCTGCAGCCGTGCCCGGGCCAGATTGCCGCCGGCATCGAGCACGGTCGCCACATAGTGTATCTGGCTCACCGCCATCACCAAGACCGCCAGGCTTTCGGTCGTGAGCGTCACGTAGTCCAGATCCCCGCCCTCGAGCTTCCGAGTGCAATAGGCCCCCACTTTGATCAGCGCGGCCAGGTCGACACTGGCTTTGGAGAGGTCGCTCGGGCCGCCCTTCGTCACCGCCTCGATGACAGTACCATCCATTGCCACGACCGCGGCGGCACGCGTGTCGTCGCCCACGAGCTCCTGCAAGATGCCTCTTAGTTTGGTTCCCATGCTCGGCCCCGGGCGGCCGTCAGTGTTCGCCAATGACCCCATGCCTCCTGCCGAGAAGAGGAATTGTCGATGGCGGCATCGTAGCATCGCCCGGGGAAGGTGACATGCACACCGCGTTGATCGAACGCATCCGCACACATCGCCGGATCCTGACCAGCCGTTGGTCGAAGGCCCTGAAAGAGGCCCCCGGCGCGAACCCGTGGTGGCAAGACACTGAACGGACCGATCGACTCCTGTTCGCCGGCCTTGAAGCCCTGATCGAGGCCGTGAGCTCCGGCAACGATGAGTTGTTCGTCGCCTTCGCCTCGCGCCTCAGCCAGGAGGCCTTCGCGCTCCAGGTTCCACCCAATGTCGTCATCCGCGCCATCCTGACCGGAAAGGTCATTGTCACCGAGTTCCTGACCGAACCCGACTCCTCGCCTGGCCTCGACGTCGCCACCGTGCAGTCGCTCGATCGGGTCGTCTCCGCCGGCATCCTCGAAGGGATCCGGCGGCACGAACGACAGCGCGAACGCCGGCTGCTCACCGCGCAAGAGCAGCTCGAGCAGCTGCGCGACCGCCTCCGCCGTCAGGTCGTTGTCGACCCGGCGACGGGTCTCTACAACGCCAACTACTACTCGATCGCCGTGCGCCGCGAAGTTCGCCGTAGCCAGCGGTTCGGCCGCGTCTTTTCGCTCGCCCTCGTCGCCCCCGACAAAGATGACGGGGTCCGCGACGCCTGGGGCGACGAAGGTCTGCGTGCCGTGTCGATCACACTCGCCGACATCCTGACCCGCTGCACCCGGCAGGTCGATCTGCGGGCGGCGCTCGGCGGCGTCCGCTTCGGTCTGATCCTGCCTGAAACGCCGATGGAGGGCGCGTTCGTGCTCGCCGAGCGCATCCGCGTCGCGGTCGAACAGCAGGCGTTCACACTCCCCGATCACCCATCCCCCGTGACACAGACTGTCAGTATCGGGCTGGCGAGTTTCCCCCGCGATGCCGAAGATGACCGAGGGATGCTCTCCCGGCTCGAAGAGGCCCTGGCGCGCGCTCGCGGTGGCGGCAACACGACCGTCGCTGCCGCGTCGGCATAGCCCCGTCGCGTCCTCGCCGCCTTATCGCTCCCGCCACAGGCGTAGTTGCACTTCGAACGGCGGTTTTACCTGCAGCACCCTGAGAAACACGTCGACCAGTTCCGGATCCAGCGTCGTCCCGGCCAGCGCACGCAGTTCATCCATCGCTTCGGCGACGGTCCGGCCACGGCGGTACGGACGGTCGGATATCATCGCATCAAACGTCTCTGCCACGCGTATGATGCGGGCACCCAGCGGAATCGCGTCGCCCGCAAGCCCGTCCGGGTAGCCGCTGCCGTCGTACGCTTCTTGATGGTGCTTCACGTCGTCAACCAGCGGACGAAACGGCGCCATCTCGCGGAGAATGGCCGCGCCGCGTTCGGGGTGCTGGTTCATCGCCTTGCGCTCGTCATCGCTGAGCGCGGCGCGCTTGCGCAGCACGCCCTCCGGCGCGCTGATCTTCCCGATATCATGGAGGAGGCTCGCCCACTGGATGCGCTCAACCTCTCCAGGGGGCAGGCCGATCTCCGTCGCGACGGCCACCGCATTGGCGGCCACGCGCTGTGAGTGCCCCTGCGCGTAGGGATCCTTGGCCTCCAGCGCCGCAGCCAGGGTGTTCACGGCGCTCAGCAAGAACTCACGCGATTGACTGTGCATTTGCGCGTCATGCAATGGAGGCGACGCCATCTCGGCCAGGGTATACGTCGCGCCCAGATGCTCGTCCCTGAAGAGCCGGATCCCGCGCCGTGCCAAGTGCACCACGCCAAACGATCGCTCGGCCGCGCGCAGCGGCACGAGCAGCGCCGATCCCGTCGCATCGTCGCCAAATACGCTCACCCACCGTGCGTCCGTCGACGCGTCGACGACCAGTTGTGGCAGACCGGAGCGCATGGCCTCCTCGACCACGGCCGCTGAGTCCAGCACCTCTCCACGCGCGCGGAGCCTGCCGGCGGCGTCGAGACCGGCTTCGATGACCAGCCGCTGCTCGATATCCAGCACGGCGACCAGTCCGTAGTCCGCGTCGGCCAGATGCAGCGACCGATCGAGGAGCCTGCGGGCGCGATCGGCCAACGGCTGCCCGGCCATGGCGGTCAAGGTCGCGTGGATCTGCGCGGACACGTGCACGCGCCGGTTGAGTTCCTCGGCGCCGCGCAGCGCCGATTGCATCGCTTCAGTACGACGCTGTTCCATGAACCCGACGAGCAGTCCGATCAGCATCAGCAGCGCGGCCCTGGGGAGGATCCCCGCGGCAGGTTGGGAGTGGAGCGTAATCGCGGCCGCGTACCCCAGGGCAGAGACCCAACCGCCGACGACTCCCGCCACCAGACCGCGCCCGGCCGTCCCCCAGATCAGCACCGGCACATAGAAGAAAAAGAAGAAGCTCGTCATCCCGCCGGTCTCGCCCACGAGCAAGGACACGATGAGTAGCTCGAGGATCGTGCCGACGTAGGAGGCGACGTGCGGCCCAGACTGGCTGGGCGCCAGCGCGCTCAGCAGCCCGGCTGGGAACAGGAGCAATAGGAGAAGCGCGGAGGTGAGGCTGGGGCTCGCACGGTCGGTCTGTGTCCCGATCAACAGGACCGAAAACCCAAACAGTACCGCCAACCCGCGGAGATAGAGCGCCCACCATTCGAAGGGGGCCTTCTGGGCCGCCGATTTCATCACACCATCGATTATGCCCCCAGATCAAACCGGTCAGACCGGCTCCTGCGGCGTGATGCCGCGGCGGGCCAGTATCGCCAGAGCCAGACGCTCGGCGTGACGCAGCATGCGTGTGCGCAGCGCCTCGCGCGGCGACAACGGCGCCGTCAACACCGTCGGCACCCCCAACCGGTTCCCGGCCAGGATATCCGTGAAGAGCTGGTCACCGACCATCGCGGTCCGCGGTGGCGCCGTACCAAGCAGCTCCAGGGCATGCCGGAGCTTCGATACGCTGGGTTTGTAGGTGCCAAGGGAGAACGGGAGCCCCAACGCGGCGGCGGCTTCGCGCACGCGTTGGTTCACGTTGTTCGACACCAGGCAGGCGGGGATGTGCGAGCGCCGGATGTCGTCGATCCACGCGCCCACCGGGCCGGGCGGGGCGGCCTCTCTCCACAGCACGAGCGTGTTGTCTAAGTCGAGCATCAACGCGTCGATCTGCCAGGCGCGCAGGACGGCCGGTGTGAGATCGGTCACGGCGCGCACCCGATACCGCGGCGCGAGCAGTCGCAGCAGGTCAATCACGGCCGGTACCGCCGGACCGCGGCGCGATGCTCCTCCAGCGTGCGGCTGAAGTAGTGGCGGCCATCGGGTTTGAGCACGTAGAACAGATACGGTGTCCGAGCCGGCGTCGCGGCGGCGGTGATGGCCGCAAGCCCGGGATTGGCGATCGGCCCAGGGGGCAGACCGGGGTACCGGTAGGTATTGTAAGGAGAATCGACGGCCAGGTCCTCCAGCGTGACGACGTCTTTGTGCCGGCCAAGCGCGTAGAGCACCGTCGCGTCGATCTCCAACCGCATGCCCTTTGCGAGCCGGTTGTAGATCACGCTCGCCACGATCGGGCGCTCGTCGGGTACGCGGGTCTCACGTTCGATCATCGACGCCACGGTCAGCAGCTGGTGAAGCGTGAGCCCGCGGGCTCCGACCGAGGAGCGCAATGTGATGCCGACAGCCGTCTCGAACCGGTCCAGGATCCCGCCCAACAGCCCCTCCGCTTCGAGGCCCCGCGCAAACTGGTACGTATCGGGGAACAGATAGCCTTCAAGACTATCCACGGGAAGATCGGCCAGCCCCGGCCGCCGCAGACTCCTCCCACCGCGGAGGGCCAGGTTCAAGATTCGGTCGCGGTCGGCGAGCCCGGCCGCGGACAACAGATCGGCGATTTGCGTGATCGTGTAGCCCTCCGGGATGGTGACGCGATGGAGCACCACCTCTCCCTTGACCAAGGCGTCCACGATTTGCAGCGCGCTCTGCGAAGGCGCTAGGAGGTACTCGCCGTGGCGGAGCCGGCCCGCCGCACGACGCAGCATGGTGGCGATCACCAAAGCCCGTGCATCGCGCACCAGACCCGCCCGCGCCAGATCCTCGCCGATCCGCCAGGTTGACGCGCCCTTGGAGATCATCACGGGGATCCCAGTACCCGTGCCCACCGGGCGAACTTCCCACCACACGGCGGCCAGGATCGCGACCACAAACGCAACGCCGGCCAAGACGATGCCGATCCACCGCACCGCCCGCCGGCGTGATGGCGCCGAAGGAGTCACGCTCGTCGTCTGCGCTGGTTAGTCGGCCTCCTCATTGTCATCCTCGCCGCGATCGCCGTTCCCCTCGTACTCCTCTCCGAGTTCATCGAGCACACCCATCTCGTCGCGGTCTTCCTGACCCTCGTCCAGGATAACCTCGCCGTAGCTCTCGGTGGCCTCCAGCGCGGCCATCACGCGACCGAGTTCTTCATCGTCCTCAATAGGCACCAGCCGATCTTCGGATTCCATGCGGAAAATCACGGCCGCGGCGTCTTCCTCGTCCTCCGGCAGCAGCACCGCGTACCGGCGCCGGTCCACTTCAACGACATCGACGAGGTTGAACCGATGCTCCTTGCCGTCTTCATCCTGCAGCGTGATCACGTCCGACTCTTCCACCGCCTCTGCACCTCCACGACCCGGTTCATCCCGCGGTCAGCGCAACGGGGATGCGCCGGTGCGCTCGGGCCGAGCATAACACCTCCATCAGGGCCCTCGCAACGGATCGACCCGGCTTCGCCGATCCAAATACGGTTGCAGAATCAGCGCTGCCGCGACCGCGTCACGGCGCGCGCGACGCTGGGCCGCCCGGCTGCCGGCGTCGCGCATGGCGCGTTCGGCGGCGACCGTCGAAAGCCGCTCGTCGACTTCGACCACCGGCACGGACAGCGCGGTGCGTAGCTTCGCGGCGAATCGCTCGGCCTCGCGCGCTTCCGCGCCAACCTCACCCCGCATCGTCAGCGGGCGCCCCACAACGATCTCACCCACCGCGGAGTCCTCGACGATCTTTCTCAGACGCTGCACATCGGCCTTCCACGCCGACCGCTCGATGACGCCCAGCGGGCTCGCGATCGTCTCGGACGGATCGCTGATCGCCAACCCCAACCGCCGCGAGCCCGGATCGATCGCCAGAATCCGCACGTGCTACGAAGCCGCCATCAACTGCCGGACGTCATCCACGACGGCGTCAAGCGCCGCATCGAGCCGGGCCGCGTCGCGACCGCCGCCCTGTGCAAGATCGGCCTTGCCGCCGCCGGTTCCACCGACGCGCGAGGCCACCGCGCGCAGAACGGCGTCGGCGCGAAGTCCGTGCGGGTGGAGGTCCGGGGTCACCATGGCCACCAGGTTGACGCGCCCGTCCGAGACCCCTCCGAGCACGAAGACGCCGCGGGGGGACTTCTGTCTCAGACGGTCGCCGGCGGCGCGCAGGTCTTCATGACTGGCGCCGTCGATGCGGTGCGCTTCCACATGGACGTCCTCGACGTCGGTGGCGATCTTGAGGGTGGCGGCCCCGCCGTCCACATCCACGCGCGGCTTGCGCGCGTGCTCCAGCGCGCGAACCTGCTCTTGGAGGCCGCGCACACGGGCGGTCACATCAGCGGGCGTCGCGCGAAGTTCGCCTGCCAATTCGGCCAGCAGACGGTCCTGGGTCCTGGCGCGTTCGTAAGCCGTCCAGCCGGTGACCGCCTCGATGCGGCGGATACCCGACGCCGCACTGCTCTCCCCGGTGATGACAAACTGGCCGATCTCCCCGGTGGACGACAGGTGGGTGCCCCCACAGAGCTCCCGGCTATAGTCTTTGACCGTGACCACGCGGACGCGCTCGCCGTACTTCTCCCCGAAGAGCGCCATCGCGCCGAGACGCTGCGCCTGCTCGAGCGTCATCGTCGTGACGCGCACTGGGCGCGCGTCCAGCACGATTTCATTGACCCGCCGCTCGACGGCCTCGCGCTCCACTGGCGTGAGCGCCGCGAGGTGCGTGAAGTCAAAGCGCAGTCGGTCGGGCGCGACCAATGACCCCGCCTGGCGGGCGTGCTCGCCGAGCACTTCCTGCAAGGCGCGGTGGAGCAGGTGTGTCGCGGTATGGTTGCGTTCCACCGCGGCGCGGCGCGTCCGGTTGATGGTGGCGCGGACCTTGCCGCCCGGCCGCAGGACGCCCTCGAGAATGCGCCCCACGTGCCCGGTGACCGTGGGGGCCAGCCGCCGCGTATCCGTGATCTCGACCCGGAGGCCACGCGCGGTCAACTCGCCCGTGTCGCCAACCTGACCGCCCGACTCCCCGTAGAACGGCGTCTGATCCATCACAACGATGATGTCGTCTCCCACCGCCGCCACCGGCACGGATGCCCCATCTTTCAAAACGGCGAGCACCGTCGCCGGCAGCGACGACCGCGTGTAGCCTTCGAACTCGGTCGCCAGAAGATCGGCGAGGACCGTGGGCTCAGCCGAGGCCACGACGGCCGACGACGCCAGGCTTCGCTCGCGCTGCGCCTCCATCTCGCGGTGAAACCCGTCCTCATCCACGCTCAAACCCGCCTCACGCGCCACATCGCGTGTCATCTCGACCGGGAAGCCATAGGTGTCATACAGCTTGAAGGCGTCCACCCCGGAAATCCTGTCCGCCCCGCGTGCACGCGCCGCCGCGATGACTTCGGCCAGGCGCTCAAGCCCTGTCGACAGCGTCTGAGAGAAGCGCGCCTCCTCCGCCCCGATCACCTTTGTGATGAAGTCGCGGCGCTCGGTCAGCTGCGGCTGGTCGGCGCCCATGTGGTCGATGACCGCGTCCGCCACCTGCCCCAAGAAGGGTCCCTCAAAGCCCGCCCGCCGGGCGAACCGTATCGCGCGCCGGAGGATCATGCGCAACACGTACGCTCGACCCTCGTTCCCCGGTGTGACTCCGTCGGCGATCAGGAACGCCGCCGCCCGACCGTGGTCCGCGATCACCCGATAGGACACGTACGCCGCCTTGCGCTGTGCGTCGTTGTGCCCAAGAAGCTTCTGGATGCGGGCCAGGATCGGCGTGAACAAATCCGTATCGTACACGGACGGCGCGCGTTGGACGACCGAGGCAATGCGCTCGAGCCCCATGCCGGTGTCCACGCCGGGTTTCGGCAGGGGCGTGCGGGTCCCATCCGCAGCCTGGTTGAATTGCATGAAGACGAGATTCCAGATCTCCAGCCAGCGCTCACAGCCGTTGTCCAGCGCGACGCTGCAGTCGGATCGACCGCAGGTGCACGCCGCCGATCCCCAATCGTAGTACAGCTCCGAGTTGGGACCACACGGCCCGGTGGGCCCCATCGCCCAAAAGTTGGTGTCTTCACCCATGCGGAAGAGGCGCGACTCCGGAATCCCGATCGCCCGCCAATGCGCGTACGACTCGTCGTCCTCAAGAAGCACCGTGGCGACCAGCCGGTCGGTATCGATGGCGAGATCCTTGGTCACGAACTCCCAGGCGTAGGGGATGGCGTCGCGCTTGAAGTAGTCCCCGAAGCTGAAGTTCCCGAGCATGAAGAAGAGCGTGTGATGCTTGGGACTCGGGCCAACTTCCTCGAGGTCGTTGTGCTTGCCGCTGACGCGCATGCAGCGCTGCAACGTCACCGCGCGTACGTATGACGGCCGTTCGAGGCCCAGGAAGACGTCCTTGAACTGCACCATGCCCGCGTTGGCGAACAGCAGCGTGGGATCGCCGGCGGGGACCAGCGACGAGCTGGGCACGACCGTGTGTCCCCGCTCCCTAAAGAAGCGGAGGAAGCGGCGGCCGATTTCGATGCCCGTCAGCGTGTGGGCCGTCATCGCGCCCTACTCTGCGCGCGACCCCGTGGTCACCTCGGCAACGAGCGCCAGGGATTCGGCGAGGGCGTCGGTGAACGCGCTCACCGCCCGGTCGACCTGCGCGTCCGTCGCAATGAGCGGGGGCGCGAACCTGATGACTTCACCGCGATTGAGCGTGTGGAACGCCAGCACCTGCCGCTGAATCATCCCGGCCATCACGAGAAACGCGACGTCGGCCTCGGCAAACTCCACGCCGACCAGACATCCCTTCCCGCGGACGCCTTTGATCGCACCGGACGCGCTGGCCGACGCGCGCCGCAGACCGGTCATCAACCGGTCGCCGATCGCCCCTGCGCGCGGTAGCAGGTTCTCCTCGAGGATCACGTGGATAGCCTCCGCCGCCGCGGCCCAGCCCAACCGGTTGCCAAACGTGGTCGTATGCATGTAGGGATGCTTGATCAGCGTCTCCCACAGGTGCGGCCGTGCGATCATGGCGCCAACCGGCGCGATCCCGCCCCCCAACCCCTTGGACATGGTCATGATGTCCGGGGTGACCCCCTCCCACTCGCAGGCCCACATCTTCCCGGTGCGCCCCATGCCGGTCTGGACTTCATCAAAGACCAGCACGGTACCCTCACGGTCACAGATCTCGCGGGCCGCGGTTAGGTAGCCCTCCGGTGGGAGCATGACGCCGTTCTCTCCCTGGATGGGTTCAAGGAACACGGCAGCCGTCTCGCGCGTGGTGGCGCGGGCGAGCGCATCGGCATCGCCGAACGGCACGTGGGCAACCCCCGGAATCAGCGGTTCGAACGGCGTCTTGTAGAGCTCGCGCCCCGAGATCGACAGCGCGCCGAGCGTCTTCCCATGAAACGCGCCGATCATCGACACGAGACCCTTGCGGCCGGTGGCGGCGCGGGCAACCTTGATCGCGGCTTCGTTGGCTTCGGCGCCGCTGTTGCCGAAAAACACATACGTGAGATCACCCGGCGTGATCTCAGCCAGGAGGGCGGCCAGCTCGCCCATCGGCTCGTTGGCCATGATGCGCACCGACAGCGGCATGCGGTCGAGTTCGCGTCGCGCCGCCGCGACCACCCGTGGGTGACGGTGCCCCAAGATGAAGACCGCCGGCCCGCAGGCAAAGTCGAGGTAGTCGCGCCCGTACGCGTCGCGAATGATCGCGCCCTCGGCCTCAACCTCCAGCGTCTCGACGCCGAGGAACTTGAACCCACGAACCCAGGCCGGATTCAGGTGGTCGGCGTACTGCTGGAAGGTGTGGAGCACCCGCGCCTCGATGTCCCGGTTCATGCGCCTGCCTCCCTGACGGATTCGATCGTGTCCAGGGCCGCCCTGGCGCGATTGACGACCTCACGCGTCTCCTTATACTTAATGCGCGCGAGCGCCTCGTCGATCGTGACCCACTCAGCGGCCACGAACCCTTCCTCTCGCTGAGGCCGCACCTCTTCGCCGCCGAGAAACTCGAGCAAGAAGTAGTGCACCGTCTTGTCGTAGTACGCACCCTCAGTGCGCCAGAAGAACGAATACCGCTCCTGGCCCAGATCTGAAATCACACGAACGCTGGTCAGACCAGTTTCCTCGGCGACCTCGCGCTTCGCAACCGCCTCGGGCGTCTCGCCGGTTTCAATGGTCCCTTTGGGCAGCATCCATTTCCCGGCCTCGTGTTGCAGGACGAGAATCTGCACGCCCCCATCCGCGCGCCGGAACACCACTCCACCAGCACTGCGCGCCTGCTTGACCGTCTTTCGCCGACGTGGTGCCGTCCCCACACTCGCACTCCTTTACTACGTCCATCCTAACGCGAAAAGCCCGGGTGCCATGACCCGGGCTTCACCGATCCTCTGTGCGGCCGCAGGTCCTACCCTCGCAGCGCGTCGCGCACCACCTGCTCGACGGCGCGGCCATCCGCCCGGCCGGCGGCGCGGCGCATGACTTGCCCCATCACCTTCCCGAAATCCCTCTCGCTGGTGGCACCGACCTCGCGCACAACATCCGCCACGACCTGCCGGATCTCTTCCTGCGTGAGCGCCGGCGGCAGGTAGCCGAGCAAGATCGCCATCTCCAGTTGTTCCTTTTGAACGAGGTCCGTGCGACCACCGCGTTCAAACGCCTCAATGGCCTCGCGGCGACGTTTGACCTCGCGCTGGATCACTTCGACGGCCTCTGCCTCGGTCAGCGGGCGGCGGTGATCGATCTCGGCATTCTGGAACGCGGCGCGCGCCAGACGGATCGTCGACGTCCGAACGCCGTCACGCGCACGCAACGCATCCTTCAGGTCTGCGTCCAAGCGGGAGGCGATCGTCATCGCCGCGGGCACGGTGTCGATTCGGTACGCCCTACTTGCGGCGCCGCTTCGCGCTGCGCGCGATCTTACGCCGGCGCTTTTCACCGGGCGTCTCGTAGTGTTCATGACGCTTTGCTTCGGTCAGGATCCCAGACCGCTTCACCTGACGCTTGAAGCGGCGAAGCGCGGAGTCCAGACTCTCGTCTTTTCCTACGCGGATTTCGGCCATTGCTTTCCCCTCCCGGACAAGCGGGATGCGGCCGACCAACTCGATTGGCCCTCAACAGACACGAAGCAGGTTCCCCCGCCGTGACTCGAGGAACCTGCCATTCGAAATACCTGGGCGATCCGCGGAACGGATCGCCGAAACTGTACGGTGGCAGGCCGTACGACACACCGATTATACCATCGGCCCCACGAGTGTCAAAAGGCCGGGATTGGTCTGATTGATGGGCCTGTGGGGCATTCCTAAGAATGAAGGTCCGTCTCGAACGGGAGTACTGCTTGCACCGCCCGGCCGACTTTCAAGAACGCGCCGCACGGCTGTGGCCTAAGCGCGGGGGACTTCCCGCCAGGACGGGATTCAACGGTACGGTCGCGTCAGCCAGAGCGATCCACGAGATTCATCTGGCGGCGACCGTATCGTGTTTTTCCGCGAGCAACGCTACGGCGTGACCGGAGGTTTGGCGAATCGCAGATAGTCGGGCGCGGCTCTCGCCGTCAGGCGGAGACGCGGCTGCCGCTGAACGACCAACCGCAGGCCCACGGCCCGAAGCCCATCAACGAACCCGCCGCGGATGGCCAGCGCGGCCAACAGCATGTCCGGATCACCGATGGCTTCGAGCCGGTATGGCGGGCTCAGCCGCGCGCCACCCAGGACGATGCCCGTCTTGGTCTGCTGGACACCTGTCGCGGCCTGAGTACGGATGCCGTTGATCGCCATGGCCTCGGCGCCCGCGGACCACAACTCGTTGGCCAGTCCTGACAGATCCTGCGCCTCAAGCGTCACCGGGAGGATCCCGCCGGGCCGGGCGGGGCCCTCGTGAACCGTCACGCTCACTCCGGGGCCCATGACAGGCACCAGCGCCAGCACCAACCGAAGTTGCGCCAGCTCGCGGGCCATGGCTTCCGACAACCCGCGGCCCTCGGCCACGGCGGCTTCATAGTCCTGGGTCTGGCGGCGGAGCGACTCCACCTCGACCTCGAGCAGCTTGCGGGCCTCATCCTGCTTGTGGACCAGAACGGCAAGCTCCTGGAGCCTCCAGGTGGGGAGCGTCGCGGCCTGTCGCAGCGGCTGGCGGCTGCGAAGTTGGGTGGCTACGAGAAATCCGACGCCGACGAGAAAAAGCGCAACGGCGGCCGGCCATCGAGACGAAGCGTGACGCACGAACACCAGTATAGCATCGGGACCCGTCGCGCCTCCCCGCTGCCCCTCACCCTTCGCTGCGGCTGAAAAATCGCGAAAACGAGAGAATTCAAGCGATTCGGCAAGAGATAACGCCAAAACTTGTCGTATTGGAGCCTGGTGAACCGAAAATCCCCTTGATATGCCACAGGAAGACTACAACAATAGGAGAGGATTAGCACTTTCCCCCTGCGAGTGCCAATTACACCGATTTGAGGAGGAGAACGATGCCGGCGAAGCTGTTGCTGTATGACGAGAATGCGCGGCGCGCGCTCGAGCGTGGCGTCGAACGGGTCGCGAGCGCGGTCAAAGTCACATTGGGGCCCAAGGGCCGAAACGTCGTGCTCGAAAAGAAATGGGGATCCCCGACGATCACCAAAGACGGCGTGACCGTCGCGAAGGAGATCGAGCTCGAAGATCCCAACGAGAACATGGGCGCGCAGCTGGTCAAGGAAGTGGCCAGCAAGACCAACGACGCCGCAGGAGACGGCACCACCACTGCCACCGTGCTGGCGTGGGCCATGGTTCGCGAGGGGCTGAAGAACGTCGCCGCCGGGGCCAATCCTATGCTGGTCAAACGAGGCATGGATAAGGCCGTCGAGAGCGTCGTCGCGGCCTTGAAGAAGATGAGTATTGCGATCGACCGCCGCGAAGATATCGCCCACGTTGCCGGCATCGCCGCCAACGATTCGGAGGTCGGCGGGATCATCGCCGATGCGATGGACAAAGTCGGCAAAGACGGCGTCATCACGATCGAAGAGGGCAAGGGGATCGAGACCTCGGTCGAGGTGGTCGAGGGCATGCAGTTCGACCGAGGCTACATCTCGCCGTACTTCATCACCGACCCCGACAAGATGGAAGCCACGCTCGAAGACCCCTACATCTTGCTCACCGAGAAGAAGATCAGCGCGGCCCGCGACATCGTGCCGCTGATGGAAAAGGTCATCCGCACCGGCAAGCCGCTGATTGTTGTGGCCGAAGACGTCGAGGGTGAGGCGCTGGCGACGCTGGTCGTCAACAAGCTGCGGGGCATCCTGCACAGCATCGCGGTGAAGGCCCCCGGGTACGGCGACCGCCGCAAGGCGATGCTCGCGGACATGGCGGTGTTGGCCGGCGCCCGGGTCATTTCCGACGACATCGGTCTCAAACTCGAGAACATCGAACTTGAGTTCCTCGGCCGTGCCGACAAGGTCAAAACCGACAAGGAAAACACGACCATCATCGGCGGCAAGGGGAAGAAGGCCGACATCACCGGCCGGATCGGCCAGATCAAGAGAGAGATGCAGGACACCACCAGCGACTACGACCGTGAGAAGCTGCAGGAGCGCCTGGCCAAACTCTCCGGCGGCGTGGCCGAGATCAAAGTAGGTGCGGCGACCGAGGTCGAGATGAAAGAAAAGAAGCACCGGTTCGAGGATGCCCTGAATGCGACGAAGGCCGCGGTCGAAGAGGGTATCGTACCGGGCGGCGGTACCGCATTGTTGAACACCCTGAAGGCGCTCTCCGCCGTGAAGGACGACGGTGACGAACAAGTGGGTGTCAACATTGTCCGCCGCGCGCTGGAAGAGCCGACCCGGCAACTGGTGCACAATGCCGGCGCGGAAGGCTCGCTGGTCGTTGAGCGGATCAAGCGCGAGAAGGCCGGCGTCGGCTACAACGCCAACACAGGCGAGTATGTCGACATGATCAAGGCTGGAATTCCGGACCCGACCAAGGTCGTGCGCCTCGCCCTGCAGAACGCCGCGAGCGTGGCGGGTCTGTTGCTCACGACCGAAGCCCTGGTCGTCGAGAAGCGAGAGAAGAAGAAGGGCGCGCCGGCAATGCCCGGCGGGCCCGGTGGGATGCCGGACGAAGACTTCTAAAGCACTCACACAACGCGGCGGACCCCGGACGAGTCGTTCGGGGTCCGTCTTCTTCTTAGGCCTCCCTTAGCTCGCCGGGGGCCGGCGATCCCGCCAGGGCATCACCGCCTCGAACGCCGCCGCGGCCCGTAGGACCAGCGCGTCCTGCAGCCAGCCCGCAACGATCTGTAGCCCGACCGGCAGCCCCGCAGCCGTCCAGCCACACGGCACCGAAATCGCCGGATACCCGCTGAAGTTGAAGGCGAGGGTGGGCACCAGCATATCCAGATGATCGACGATCGGCCTCCCGGCGATCGTCGAGGGCAGCACCGACGCGAGCGGCGTGGCCGCGACCCCCGTGGTCGGGAGCAGCAACAAATCGTGCGCCTCGAAAAAACGCCGGAGCCGCTGATGGTAGGCTGAACGCTCGACCTCCGCGCGCCCGATATCTTCACCCGTCAGGGCGCGTCCCGCCTCGATCCGCCGCACCAGAATCGGATCCATCTGGTCACGCCACTCGTCGAGATATCGGCCAACGGTCGCCTGCCGGATGCCCGCGTTGAGGGCGCGAAACGATGGCACGATGTTCCCGATCTCCGGCGACGTCGCCTCGATGCGGCAGCCGAGATCTGCAAACCGCCGCGCCGCCGCTTCACAGACGGCCGCGATGGCCGGATCGACGGCCGCCGCGCCGCCCAGATCCGGGGTCCAGGCGACGCGCAGCCCGCGTACCGACGCCGCATCGGTGACCCGCGCCCACGCCTCGCCGGTGTGCGGCAGTGCCAGCGGGTCGCGCGGATCCGGTCCGGTGAGCGCTGAAAACATCAGGGCCGCGTCGGCCACAGTGCGCGTGATCGGCCCGTTGGCGCTCATCGCATTCCACGCCGCCGGGGTTGGATACCGCGCGATCCGCCCCTGAGACGGCTTGAACCCCACCACCCCGCACCAGGATGCGGGGATCCGAATCGATCCGGCAAGATCACTGCCCTCCGCCAGCGGTCCCAGACCCGCCGCAACGGCCGCCGCGGCGCCGCCACTCGATCCGCCCGCGGTGCGATCAAGCGCCCAGGGATTGGCGGTCGCCCCAAAGACGCGATTGTCGGTGAAAGGCTTGATGCCAAACTCCGGCGTGTTCGTCTTCCCGATGAGAGTAGCGCCGGCCCCGCGCATCCGCTCGACGATGATCGCGTCTTCGGCGGGCACGTGGTGCTCAAAGATTTTCGACCCAGACGTCGTGCGGATCCCTTTGGTCGGCGTCAGGTCCTTCAGCGAGTACGGGACGCCGTGGAGCGGGCCGAGCGGCCCGCCGCGCATCACCGCGGCCTCCGCATCACGCGCCGCCGCCCGGGCGTGATCGGCGGTGACGGTGCAGTACGCGTTGATCCGTGGGTTGACCCGGGCGATGCGGGCCAGCACGGCTTCGGTCAGCTCGACCGGCGAGACCTCTTTGGCGAGGATCATTCGCGCGAGCTCGACAGCGGTAACCCAACAGAGGTCTTCGGCACTCATGGCACGCTCCTTGATCGCGATGTGTACGTGTTGCTTGGGGACTGCCCGCGGTTTGTCCTGCGGGCACCCCCAGCCTGCGCGCGGGGTATAATTGTATGAGGAGGCGCGTATGCTGCGGATCGGTCTGGCCCAGATCAACACCACCGTGGGCGACATCAACGGCAACGTCCGGCGCGTCTGTGAGACGATGGATCGCGCGCGCGAGATGGGCGTCGATCTGATCGCCTTCCCCGAGCTCGCGATCCCCGGGTATCCGCCGGAGGACCTGCTGTTGAAGCCCGACTTCGTCCGGGCCAACCACACGGCGCTCGAGCGCGTCGAAGCCCTCACGCGTGGGCTGACGGCCATCGTGGGGTTTGTCGATGGCGCCGACCGCCTCTACAACGCCGCGGCGGTCTTCGTGGACGGCACACGAGCCGGTGTGTACCACAAGCATCGTCTGCCGAACTACGGCGTGTTTGACGAAAAACGGTATTTCCACGCCGGCAACGAATGCCCGGTGTTCAGCCTCAACGGGTCACCGGTCGGCGTGACGATCTGCGAGGACATCTGGTACCCCGGCGGACCGCCCCAGGCCGTCGCCGCTGGTGGCGCGCTGGTGATTGTCAACATCAACGCGTCACCGTATCACGCGGGCAAGTGGCGCGAGCGCGAACAGATGCTGCGCACCCGCGCCCAGGACTACGGCGCGGTCATCGCTTATGTCAACCTGGTCGGTGGTCAGGATGAACTGATCTTTGACGGCACGAGCGTCGTGCTCGATCACACCGGGACGGTGCGCGCGCGTGCGGCGCAATTCGAGGACGATCTGCTCGTGTGCGACGTCGACATCGAAGCCGCGAGACGCGCGCGGCAGCAGCAGTCGCTGCGCGCGCCGGACGACGAGACGGCGGCCGTCTCGACGCCGCTCATCGATTTGAGGACCCCCATCCCTCCCTCCCGTCCCCTGCTCCCGCCACACCTGATCGAGCCATTGTCACATGCGGAGGAAGTGTACAACGCGCTGGCACTGGGCCTGCGCGACTACGTCGCCAAGAATGGCTTCAACGAAGTGGTGGTCGGGCTATCCGGCGGGGTCGACTCGGCGCTCGTGGCCGCGATCGCCGCCGATGCGCTGGCACCCGACCGCGTGCACGTCGCGTTCCTTCCATCATCGTACACGTCGCAGGAAAGCCGTGTGCTGGCCACTCAGGCGGCGGCGAACCTCGGTGTCCAGGTGATCGACGTCTCGATTGGCACGATCTTCAACGCCTACCTCGACGCGCTCGCGCCCGTCTTCACCGGCCGTCAGCCCGACGTCGCCGAAGAGAACATCCAGGCTCGCATCCGCGGGACGTTGCTGATGGCGCTCTCGAACAAGTTCGGCTGGCTGCTGCTCGCGACGGGCAATAAGAGCGAGTACTCGTGCGGGTATGCGACGCTGTACGGTGACATGGCCGGGGGCTTTGCCTTGATCAAAGACGTGCCGAAGATGCTGGTCTACGAACTGGCGCGATGGCGGAACCGGCGCGGCGAGGTCATCCCCCAGGGCATCATCGACCGCGCCCCCACCGCCGAGCTCCGGCCCGGCCAGAAGGACACCGACACCCTGCCGGCCTACGAGATCCTCGACCCGATCCTGAAGCTCTACGTGGAAGAGGACACGCCACCGGACGAGATCGTCGCGCGCGGTTTCGACGCGGCGACCGTGGCGCGTGTCATCGCCATGGTCGACCGCAACGAGTACAAGCGCCGCCAGGCGCCGCCCGGGGTCAAGATCACGCCGAAAGCCTTTGGCCGCGACCGGCGATTGCCGATCACCAACGCCTATCGGAGCGTCGTGTCCTCAAAAACACCCCAACGCGCGTGACGAGTTCAGCGGGTGCCGGCAAAGATCGACGGAGCGCCCCACAGGCGCCCCGTCGATCCCAGCTGTGTCACACGTTCTTCCGATCCGGCTAGCGCCTGCGCGATCTGTTCTGAGGGCACAGCCTCGGATCGTGATTGGGGCTCCGCTCATCGCAAACCGGCTGTCTGATCTGGTTCCGTGGCGGCTGAGGCGCCGGGCGTATCTGCGGCGACATGGGATTGCCCTGTGGCGTCGGCACCGGCTGCGGCACTTGAACGCGCGGCTGCTGGCGCGGGGCCGGGACCTCGGGCTGCACTTGTCGAGGCGCCGGCTGCGGTGGCACCACCGGCTGCTGCGGTCTCGGTTGCGGCGCGACCCCACCAGGGTGCGGTGTTGGCATAGGATTCGGCTCGGGCGCTGGCTGCACAATCTGCGGCCGAGGCTGTGGCGCCGGGGCATTTGGCTGCCGTACCGGCGCGTTCGGCTGCTGTGCCGGGGCATTGGGCTGTGGCGCCTGAGGCGCCGGCTCGTTCGGTCTCCGGCGATGCGGTGTTGGCACCGCATTTGGCTCGGGCGCGGGTTGCACGATCTGCGGTCTCGGCTGCGGCGCCACGCCACCAGGTTGCTGTGCCGGGGCATTCGGCTGCGGCGCTGGGGCGTTTGGCTGCCGTACCGGCGCGTTGGGCTGCTGTGCCGGGGCATTGGGCTGTGGCGCCTGAGGCGCCGGCTCGTTCGGTCTCCGGCGATGCGGTGTTGCCACCGCATTCGGCTCGGGCGCCGGCTGGACGATCTGCGGTCTTGGCTGGGGTGCCGGGGCATTCTGTTGAGGCGCGGCCGTAGTTGGCTGTGGTATCGGAGCGTTCGGCCGCGGTGCTTGAGGCCCAGGCGCGACAGGCTGCGCGGGCGCCGGCTGCGGCTCGGCGCGAGGCTCGCGACGCTCGGTCGCGCGCCTGACCGGAACCGCTCGCATCTGCGCCCCCGGCGCGCTCACCTGCGGCCTGATCGGCGCGGGCGGACCGTGGCGGACAACGACCGGTCGCTGCTCCACGACCGCCGGAGGCCGGTGCGAACCCACGCCTCCTTGCGGCCGGCCCAGCATGCTTTCGACCCTGGGCTGCATCGGAGCGCCGGCTGCGACCCTGGCGTGCTCCAGGTCGGCCCGCGGGACCGTGATCAGCGATCCACCGACAACGCCGCCCTGGTTGAATGAACCCCTCCGCACGATCGTGATCGCGTGCGGCGCGTGACGGTACACGTACCTGACATTCGTAATGTTGATGTTCGTGATATTGATGTTGATGATGTTGATGTTCACGCGGCGGTGATAGACGGGGCTCGCAAAGTAGGGCGGGACGTACACTTCATGCGGCGCCAGCGGGAACCAGCCGATGGCCTCACCGATCACAATGAAGACAACCAGCGCCGGGGCGAACACCGGCCGCACGACTACCGGACCTGGGATCCAGGCCCACACGCCGCCGATCACCACCCAGCGACCGTAGTGGAACGGAGCGAAGCCCCACGGGGCACTGTCCACCCAGGTCCAGCCCCACGGTGATATCCAGACCCACCGTCCGTCGCGATACGGCGCCCAACCCGATGGAACGCGCGGGAACCACGCGTGCCCGTACCCTCCGACCGTGCGCCAAGCGCCATAGCGCGGCAGGTCTTCGTATCCCGTCATGGCGGGTGCTACGTATGGAGCGGTGACCTGCAACGCCCGCTCCTCCTCGGCATGCCGCCCGAGCGACCATCGCCCAAACTCATCGACAGCCGGCGTCACCACCATCTGGTAGCTGGCGTCCGAGACCAGCGCGGTCTGACCCGAATAGATAGAGAACGTGTAGCTCGAGGTCGCGACGTCGACCTGACCCTTCCACACGATCACCCGGACGCCGTTATCGTCGGCCTCCAACCGGTAGTGACCCGGACGCACCAGCGCAACAGATGCCGATGGTGTCGCCACTTCAAAACGCTCATCAGCGTCGAGTTGGTACAGACTGATGTCAAGCGTGCCCTGGGCGACGCGGAGTTGTGTCGTCTGATCGTCGAGATTGAGGATGTCGAGTTCGGTCGTCTCGTCCATTCTGATGGCGGTCGATCCGATGTGCAGTTCAGCCCGCCCATTCTGATCGGTCCAAAGCGCGGTGCCGGTCGTCAGGGGGTAGTTGAGCGTCGCCTGCGCCCACTGGTTGAGCCCACCGGGCGCGTATGATACCGGCCCGTTCATGTAGTTCAGGCGTCCCACACGCGCGGGCGGGTCGGATGTCTGCGCCCAGGCCGTGCTTGCGAACTGAGCGGGCATGGCCAGGGGGGCCAGAAGCATCGCAACGACTACGGCGAGTCCGAGGGCCTTTCGCATGATGGCGTCCTCCTTGCGGCGATTCTCCATCTGGGATTTGATACGGAGCCCCGGGGCCAAAGGTTCCCGGGCGTATAATCGTTTGTGAGGGATGACCTGCGGTCGCACGACCGGCGAGGTGATCATGGTAAGACACGTTGGGGTGCTGGTGGCCATCCTCCTGGCGACGGCGTGTCTGTTCTCCGCTTCGAGCGCGGACGCCGCCAGCCGAACTGTCTCGTTGGACGCTCTCACGGCGGCCAAAGGTTTAGTCGTCGCGAAGGCTCAGGGATCATTAACCGTCCGCGACGGGAGGACGGTCATCCAGGTCGTCATCACACCGCAGACCCAGGTTGCGGGACGACGCGCCTCGTTCGCCACGATTGCCATTGACGACGTGGTGCGACTCGAAGGATTGCTTGCGGCCGATCGACGCCTCGTCGCCACTCGCGTCGAGGTGCTCCTCACGGCCGGTAGCATGACGGCCGTTCGCCGGTCCAAAACGGAGACCGACCACACGGTAACGTTGGTGACCTGGTAACCCTGACTACAAAGGAGACCGTTGTGCATCCTCTCGAGCACTATGACATCCTGCTGCGCTCGCGTCGCAAGCTGATGGATTGGGTCCGCGAGCGGACGCCTGAGCAGTACCTGCAGGAGTTCCCGTTTGGCCTCAAGACGATCCGCGCGACGGTCGTCCACCTGGCTGACGCGGAGTGGCTCTACGGCAAACGCGTCCGCGGCGAGGACTTCCGCTTCGACGACCGTCCGGTCACGCCTCAACGGTATCCCGACCTGGTCTCACTCGAGCGGGCGTGGAAGGATCTCGAGCTCTCCACCCGGCAGTGGCTCGAGAGGGAACAGGACTGGACCCGGCGGCTGGAGACCATCTCCCGCCTGCCCGGCCGCAAGCGGATGCGCGTGGTGTTCACGCCCGAGAAGGTAGCGTTTCAGATGTTGTACCACGAGGTCCACCACCGCGCGCAGATCATGGCGATGCTGCGTCAGATGGGTGTCGCAGCTGAGAATCTGGATTTTTCACGCAGTGCGTACGAGTGGACGGAGCTTCAGGAGTAAGACGCCCTGCCCGGCAGCGCGTCGTCTCCTGGCTAGGTCTCCGGGCGCCTGGGTATGAAGCCCCCAGAGGGGTGCGCACACTCCTCAGGAGCCCGGTATGCCGCGTCGGAGGCCTGTCGTCCGTATGCTCACTGGTCTCGCCGTTCTCTTGGCGAGTCTCTGCGGCTCCATCCTGCTCACGCCACCTCTCAGTCTCGCTCAACGTCGCGATCCGTGTGGCTATCGAGAGACCGCTGATCACATGACTGAGGTGGTCATTTACAAGAAAGGACCTGGTTTCGAAAGTTACGTCGTGTTCGCGAACCGTGATCTTCGCATGATTTCGACGTATGGCACGCTGAGGGCCACGATCAACGATACACCCGTGCCGGTCGGCGGCGATTTTGACTGCAAAGACTTTGAATTCTTCCTCAGGGGGACAGCACGCCAAGAGGTGCTCGGATACGTCTTCAAGTTGATCCCTCTGACAACGATCCAGTCGGTCCTTCACTGGGGCACGAACGATCCCGCCGACAGGTTCTGCGTACGGTTGACCGCGACGTACACTGCCGGAAAGGCGATGTGCAAAGAATTCTATGGTCGCCTCTAAGGGAGAAACTCATCATGCGTAGATGGCTGTCGCTCGTCGCCGTCGTCGGCCTTGGCGTACTCTGCAGCCACACGTCGGCCGCGCCCGCTCAGTCCTCGTCGTGTATGGTGACCCCTGGACGGTCGATCGGCACCCTCACTCTTGGTGTGGCCCGAGACGAGATGATGAGGCTTTGGGGCGCTCCGGACAGAATCGAGCCGACGAGGGCCGGTGGGCAGTGGATGGAGTTCAGGCTCCTCCGCCTGGGCGCAGTCGCGCTGAGCGCGGAAGGACGGGTGGTGTTCATCGCGATCTCGGATGACGCGTGTATGAAGACCGTTGAGGGACTCGCGACTGGTGATACGCGTGCAAGAGTTCGCGCCGTGTATGGTGACCCAGCGCAGACGGCGGCCGAGTCCTTCTCTGACATCGTCGTCAAGCGGAAGTATCGACTGAGGATAGGAACCTCGTTCAAAGACTTCCACCTGGACGTCTACCCAGGCCGAGGCTTGGGGATCGTGTCGGCGCAGACCATGCACCTCAACGGTTATACGAGCGACGGCACGCCGATTGTGGTGCCGATCGATCCAGAACCGATCGTTGACACGTTTACGGTCGAGGTCGCAAGAGAGCAGGCGATGATCGGCCCACCGAAGTAGTCTTCGCGTCCTGCCCCACTCAGAAGTTCCCCCGAACGTCGGTGTCAATTGCCTAGCGACTCCCAAGAGATTCTTGCAGCCCGCTCAGCCCCCCGAACGGGAGAGTACCCGCCGCTCGGAGGATGGTCGTTCGAGCAGGACTCGCCTACCTTTGAGAACACTTAGGCTTTCGTGGTGGTGGCCGGAACGACCCCGAAAGGAGCTGCGCCGATGAAGAAGATGAAACGCAGAGAGGGTTTCACGCTCACCGAGCTGGTGGTCGTGCTGGCGATCCTCGGCATCTTGCTCTTCTTGGCCGTGCCCCGCTATCTCGGCCCGCGGAAAAGCGCCCTCGTCGCCGAAGGTGACCACGTCATCCAGGAGCTGAAAGCCATGGCGTGGGGCTACTACCAGCAGCACAACGACTTTTCGAACATTACGCTGGAGGCGGTGGGCTTCCAGCCGCCGGGCACAGCCTGCTGGACGTTCTTGTACGTGAACCCGGCCCCGACAGTCGTCAAGATCATCGCGCTCGCCAACCCTTCCGGGCGCACGCAGTGCGCCGTGCTGGACCCGACTGACAGGATCGGCCTCTTCCTCAACAATGACGGCTCATCGATGCGCCTGGCGCCCTGGGAGACGTTGTGAAAGTGATGTGAACTGGGGTGACCGACGGGATTCGAACCCGCGACCTCCTGGGCCACAGCCAGGCGCTCTCACCAAGCTGAGCTACGGCCACCACGAACCGCGGCCATTGTAGCACAGTCGCGCGAAACGCCTCAATGCGACGAGCGGTCGCTACTTCTGCGCCGGCGCCGTCGGACGCGCGGCCCGGGCGCGGGCCACGCCGAGCGGCGTGAGCATCGTGACCGTATCGCTGCCGCGGCCCACCCGTTCAACCAGACCTCGTTCCTGGGCGGCGCGGCGCGCGGTCACAACGCGATCAATATCGAAGCCGGTGATTTCGGCGACACGCTGATCACTCAGGCCGTGGCGGAACCACGCGCCTTCATCATGCAAAGCGGCGAGGACGCGGGCAACGTCCGCCGCAAGGTTGCGGTGCATCGTATTCTGCTCCTTCCGGCATGAGAGGCGGGATCTGGCATGGTCCCATCTCCCCATCAGGCTGATTATGCCCAAACTCGGGGACTTCTAGCCCGGGCGGGATTCTGTCGATGTTCGGCGAACAGATATTCGGTGCCCACCCCACACGCCTCGAGCCATTTTGCCTCACGCCGCTTCGGTGACGCGACGGTCACCGTGATCTCGGAGGGGTCGTGTCTCTGGGCACCCAAATACCAGGTCCCCGAGCCCGACTGGCGCCGTTGCCTGCACGACGCCGACGCCGATGGACGCATCCGCATCGGTTTTAACCTCGCGCACATCGCGACCCCGGCTGCGTCGATCATGATCGATCCCGGTTTCGACGACCCACACACGCCTTGGGCTGCTGCGTTTCGCGCCCGGTGGCCCGGATACGTACCGACACCCGGCACGATGGCCGCGCTCGCCGCGATTGGGGTGCGGGCGGACGACGTCACGCACGTGTTGATCACCCACACGCACGACGATCACTTTGTGGGAGTCACGTGCGATGACGATGGTCATCATCGGGCCAGGTTCCCGCAGGCCCGCCACTTCGTCGGGCGCGCGGATTGGGAACAGCAGCCCAGGCGCAGCGACCCACAGTCTGAACTGATGATGCGGCTGGGGACCGTCGAACGAGCGGGACGGCTGGAATTGGTCGACGGCGACCGAGAGGTCGCGCCGGGCGTGAGCATGCTGTACTCGCCGGGCGAGACGGCCGGGCACAGCGTCGTGCGAGTCCGATCAGGCGGCGAGAGCTTCTACTACGTCGGAGACCTCTTCCACCATCGCTGCGAGATCGAGCATCCTGGGTGGGTCTCGCCAAACCGCGATCCCGCGGTCATGCGTACGTCTCGCGACCGGCTGATCACCGAGACCGCCGGCAGCGGGGCCACTGTCGTGTTTGCGCACGAGGCGTTCCCCGCGTGGGGGCGCATCAGCCTGCGCGGCATCAATGCGCAGTGGGATCTCCTGACCTAACACTCCTTCCTCACCGCCAGGCGCGGAACCGCGGCAGCGGCCACAGCAGCGAGCGCCCCAATCGATACACGAGGCTCAAGTACGGGTGCGCGGAAATCCGGGGCTCGTATGTGTAGCGCTCACGGGCGCCAATCCCGCGAATGATGAGCGCGAACCCGCCGAACAAGCCCTTACGGTGCAGGACGCCCGGCACGAACTCGAGATCACAGAAGACGTCGGCTCCCCGAACGGCAGTCGCAATCCCCCGACGGGTTGCCGGGTAGAACGCATCGTGGCAGAGGATGACGTCGGCGAGTTGCAACGCGTGCCTCACGTCCGCTGCAACCGAGTCTTCGGCGTGATCGGCATCGACGAGCGCCAGATCGAAGTGGCGCCGTTCGCGGAGCAACTCCTCCGCCGCCCTCGCCGTCGTCATCTGGCGAAACGTCGTGTGCCCCAGCGTCGCCAGCACGTCCGGCGCCAGATTCTCTAGATCGACCGTCACCACGGCGTCCGCATAGTGGTCGAACACGGCCGTGGAGCCGCCGAACCCCGTGCCAAATTCGAGAATGGTTCTCGGTTGCAGCCGTTCCAGCAGCCCAATGAGCGCGCTGCGCTCGCCCGGCGTCATCTGCCAATTGTCGGGCGACAGACACAAAAAAGACTTCACCTCGTCGGTGATATGCATCGAACCTCTGCCGCGAGACTCAGCGCGGCCCGGCGAACGCCCGCATCCCCTGCACGTTCGCGCGGCCGGCGGTACCCAGCATCCCGGTGTCGTTGCCGCAGGTGAAGAACCGCATCCCCTTCTCCCACCACGGCCGCAGGGCCTCAGGCGTCGCCATGACGGTGCCGACGGCGACGTGGTGCGCACGACCGATCTCGGTGACGCGCGCCATCGCTCCGATCACTTTGGGATGATCGAACTGCCCAGGGACGCCCAGGTCGATCGAGAGATCCAGGGGACCCACCACCAGCGCATCAATCCCCTCGACCTGCAGGATGCGGTCCAGCGCGTCGATGGCGCGCTGCGACTCGACCTGGATCGCGACCAGCGTCTGTTCGTTGAGCCAGGGCAGCGCCTCGCGCCAATCCTCCCGGACAAAGTCGAGCGTCGCGATCGTGCCACACCCGCGCACGCCCTTTGGGGGGAACCGGGCCGCCGCCACCGCGCGTTCGGCCTGGGCCGCACTCTCGACGCGCGGCACGATGATGCCGTCGGCGCCTGAGTCGAGGGCGTTGGCTATAATGTGATACTCGGTGTCCTGGACCCTCACGATGGGCGAGATGTCGCAGGCGCGCGCCATCTGCACCACCGCCATGAGTGTTTCAGGGGACATGAGCGTATGCTCGATGTCAATGAAGAGAAAATCATAACCGGCGCTGGCCATGACGCGCACCACGCTCGGATTGGCGGCGATCGTCAGCCCCGCGCCCACCACAGTCTTCCCTTGCCGCAACGCCGCCTTGACTCGATTCTGCCGCATGGCTCCCTCCCGATAGGAACTCGTCGATTCGCACGCTGGCCCCGCGCTCACCCGACTCAATGGCCGCCAGGACAACGGCCAGCGCCAGCGTGGCTTCTTCCCCTCCAACCTCTGGCCGATCACCGCGCCTGATGCAGCGGGCAAACTCCGTCATCTCTTCAACGAGCGGATCGATCGCGGGCAGCGGGATCGTCTCTTCGACGATGCGCGCGCGTGTGTCACGCCGCAGACGCAGACCCAGCGCGCGGTCGTACGTCGCCACACCCGTTGTCCCCATCACTCGAATATCGATCGTGCGCGCGGTGGCATAGTGAGACGTGAGATGGCCAATGACCCCGCCCCGGAACTCCAAGAGCGTCACGGTCACGTCGTCGATCGGCGCCGCAATCAGTCGGTGTCTCTGGAGGCCAAAGACCCGGTCGATCGGTCCCAGCAGATAGCAGAGTGTATCGATGTGGTGAATACCGATCTGAATCAAGGGACCACCCGGGCACTGCTCGCGGCTCCACCGCCACGTGTCGGGGGTCACCGAGCGGCCCGTGTCGGTGCTGATGTTGGCCTCGACGCCGACGATCTCGCCGAGTTCCCCCGCGTCGATGAGGGCCCGCAGTTGTCTTGCGCCGGGCTCGCGCCGGCTCTGATGTCCCACGGCCAGGACGACCTGGGCCTCAGCGCAGGCGCGGGTCGCCGCCTGGCCGTCGACCACGGTCAGGGCAATGGGTTTTTCGACGAACACGTGCTTGCCGTGGCGCGCGGCCAATTCGATCTCATACCGGTGCACGTCGTTTGGGGTGGCCAGGACGACGCCCTCGACGGCCGGATCGGCCAAGACGGCCTCATACGACGGCGCGACGCCGCAACCGCGGCGTTCGGCAAACTCCTCACAATGCGCCTGGGTCGGTGCAAAACAGGTCACGATCTCCGCCGACTGAGATGCCGCAACGGCGTCGGCGAGGCTCGAGCCCCAATACCCGACGCCAATCGATGCCAACCGGACCGGCGGATCAAGACGTCCGGACATGGTGGCCTCCTGCAAGATGGTAGACGCTCTCGACGAGCTCCAGCGCCGCCAGACCGTCGCGCATGGTTGCGATCGGCGGGACGCCCTGGCGAAACCGGCGCAGCGAATCCGCGACAAACGTGTGATACGCGACGTCCGCCGGCATCCCGGGCAGCCGTTGCTGCCGCCCGTCGTCCAGCGTCTGCACGGTGACACCCTCGGCGCGCTGGACCACGTAGGCGTTGCTCGTGATGAGCCGCCACTCCTGATCGCCGCCGCTCATCGCCGCGTAGCAGTAACCGGACTCTACCGTGCCGACGGCCCCGCCGGCTTCACGCATGACGACCAGCGCGTAGTCTTCGATCGGCAGGTTGTGCGCCAGCGAGCACACTTGTGCAGCCGTGACCGACACCCGCTCACCCGCGAACCGCCGGAAACCGTCGAGCCCGTGAATCCCCAGGTTGATCAGGCTCCCCCCTCCGGACCGGACCGGGTCGAGCATCCAGGCGACGCCATCGCGGACATAACGCTGCGGGGAGCCGTTGAGGATGCGGAAGTGCGCGTAACACGCCGTCCCCAGGCGGCCGGCCTGCGCCAGCGCGTCGATCGCGCCCCACATCGGCGCGTATCGGTTGGTAAAGGCGACGGCCGCGAACCGCCCCTCACGTTCGACTCGCTCGACCAACGGCGCCACCGCCGCGACGCGCGTGCCCAGCGGCTTCTCCAGGATCAACGCCGCGGGACTCTCGAGCATGGCCGCGATCAACGCAGGCATCGTGGAGTGCACACCCATACCCACGATCACATCAGGTCTGACGCGCCGCAACAGATCGGGAAGCTCGGGGCGCGTCTCGGCTCCAATCGCGGTGGCTGCACGCGCAGCCACCGCCAGATCTGGATCCCAGACTGCGATGATCCGCTCCCCGAGGACACGGAGAGACTCGAGGTAGCGAGCGGCGTGCCAATGCCCGACACCTACCACCGCCACGCGCAGCGGTACCCCGTCACTCATCCCGCCCCGACCCTCATCTCACCGATCCCGTCCCGTCTACAGACTGTACGTCGCGGTCCACCCGCGGCATGGCTGCCCGCGGATGACGTGGAGGGCCCCCGCCGCCGGCTCGACGACCAGCGCGGCCGTGGTCTGGAGGTCACCGGCCAAGGACGCATGCCGGCAGATGCTCCGCGGATAATTGGCGTGATCCATCAGACACCGCACAGCGAGTGGCGCGGTCAATCGGCCGCGCTCAGCCTCGAGCATGTCGCGCATCCGCTCCTGACGGCGCAGCGACGCGCTGCGCTCCGGCTCAGCATAGGTTTCACCCACGGCGAGCCCCGGGCTATCGATGTGATTCGCGTGGACGAGGATGCCGTCCTTCGCTTCGACGACGCCAATCCCCGTGTCGGTGCTCTCGACGGCGACAACACGACCCGTGGCGTCGCCGATGGTGAGGTTTCCTGGCGTTGCGATACCGTGCCGATCGATCAACTCGATCACGTCGGCGATGCTGCCGGCCTCCAGAGTCAGGCGACGGAACAGCGACCAGGGAAGCGTGCCTCGCCCGCGGGCACGCACGTAGAGCGAGTTGCCAAATGCGGACATCCCCGCGCTCGACAGGCCAAAGACCCCCACCTCCCCCGCATAGGGCATCTGGAGGAGGTCGGGCCGGCCGTGTTGATAGGTGGCCGTGACCACGTACAGGTCTTGCGAGGGCGGCGGCGTGTCCTTCGTCTGCCCCAACAGCGGCCGCCCGTCCAGGGTGGCCGCATCATAACATCCAAACGACGTGCAGGCCTCAGAAGCGGATGGTGCACCGGGGGTCACCAGTTCATCCCGCACGTTCAAAAGCAAGATCTCCTCGAAAGAGCGTTCGGCGCCCCGTGCCAGGCCCTGCATCTCCTCCACGACGTGCGGTGCCAGATCTTCGTAGGGTGGGAGGTAGGCCCGCACCTCGCCGCGCCACCACTCGGGATTGTGCGGATGGAGCGAGGCCATGACGGCTTTCTGGTTGGAGAGGTGCAGCGCGATGCGATCGCGCGCCTGCTGCCCAAACGCCTTCCCGATCTCAAACGGCGACCCGCGCAGGGTGATCAGCGGCAAGACGTACGGCGTGTGCGGCATATCAGGTCATCTGCGCGCCGGCCCGCGTTCTGCGCGGGTCGATCGCATCCTGCAGTCCATCGGCGAAGTAGTTCAGCGCGATCACCACGACCGTGAGGGCGGCGCCGGGAAAGATCCCGTAGGTCGGCGACCGATAGAGGTAGCTCTGCGCCGCCGTCAGCATGTTGCCCCACGATGCGGTGGGTGGCTGGCTCCCCAGCCCAAGATAGCTGAGCGACGCCTCGACCAGAATCGCGGCCGGCGCCGCAATCGCCATCTGCACGACGACGAGCGACAGGCAGTTCGGGAGGATGGTCCTGAACATGATCCGCGCGTTGGGCGCGCCGATCGCCCGCGCGGCCTCCACAAAATCCTTGCCCCTCAGCGCAATCGTCGACGCCCGGACCAGCCGCGCAAAGGTCGGCAAATTGATGATCGCCACGGCCAGGACGGCGTTCAGGTACCCGGGCCCGATGATCGTCACGATGCCGATGGCCAGGAAGATAGCGGGAAAGGCGAGCAGCGTATCCCAGATGCGTGAGATGATCGCGTCGATCCACCCGCCCAGGTATCCCGACACCAGTCCGCCAGCCACGCCCACGATGCCCGCCAGTCCCACGGCCAGCACGCCGGCCGCCAGCGACACGCGCGCGCCGTGGATCACCCGGCTCAAGATATCGCGCCCCAACTCGTCGGTCCCCCACCAGAATCGCGCCGAGGGCGGTGCGAGCTGTGCGTCGAGGTGCAGCTCGATCGGATTGTATGGCGTCACCCGCGGACCAACGATCGCCACTAGGATGAAGACCAGCAGGCACACGGTCCCGACGGCGCCTTTGCGCTCGCGCATCAACCGCCGCAGGATGGCGGCCGCCGGGCGCCCGACCGCCGCCCGGCTATCGGGCTTCTTCGAGTTTGACGCGGGGATCGAGGTAGCCATACGTGAGATCCACGGTGAGATTCACGATCAAGAACAGACACACCACCAGCATCAGCGTCCCCTGCACGACAGGATAGTCGCGGTTGAGGATCGACAGCACACTCAGGCGACCGATCCCCGCGTAGGCGAACACGGATTCCGTCACGACCGCTCCGCCCAGCAACCGTCCGAACTGGATCCCCAGGATGGTGACGACCGGGATCATGGCGTTCTTCAGCGCGTGCCGGACAACGACCGCCCGCTGCCCCAAACCCTTGGCACGCGCCGTGCGGACGTAGTCGGCCGCCAGCGCATCGATCATCGCCGTTCGCACAAAGCGGGCAAACACCGCCAGGTTCGATGCCGCGATGGTCACGACGGGCATGACCAGGTAGCGGAGGTTGTACCACGACCCCTGGTCGGGATCACCGACGCCCGAGGGCGGCAGCCAGCGGAAGCGCACACTAAAGGTGATAATGAGCAGAATACCCAGCCAGAAACTCGGCACCGCCAGACCCACCGAACTCAGCCCGGTCACGACCGCGTCGAGCCGGCTGTTTTGCCTCACCGCCGCGACGATGCCGATCGGGAATCCGATGAGGATCGACAGCACCATCGACGCGAGGGTCAAACGGAGCGTTTGCGGGATCGCCTCCCCGATCATCTGCGTCACCTGCCGTCTGGCCAACAGGGAGTAGCCCAGGTTCAGATGCACGACATCTGACAGCCAGACCGCATACCGGACGGGCAGCGGCTTGTCCAAACCGAGCCGTGCGCGCTCGGCGGCCAGTTGCTCCGGCGTGGCCTCGGGCCCCGCGGTAATCTGAGCGGGATCGCCCGGCGCTTTGACGATGATGAAGAAGATCACCATTGAAGCCAGGAAGAGCGTCGGGATGAGGTGCAGGATCCTCAGGAGGACATGCCGGATCACGTCACGCCTCCCCGGACGCGAACGTCAACGAACACACTGCCGCCGGTGCGTCGTCATGGTTCGACGGCACCGACGGCAGCGTCGCGTGAGCAAGCCCTATGACTGCAGGACGGCATCGACCATGGTGAGATCACCCACCAGGTCCGTGGTCATGCCCTTCACCTTGGTGCTCCACGCCCAGATCCGCGGGTCGTTGGCCACGTGGATCATCGGGACCTCTTCGACGATGATCTCATTGGCGCGCTGGTAGATGCTGCGCCGCTTGGCCGTATTGATTTCCGCGGCACCCTCGGCGACGAGCTTCTCGAGCTCGTCGTTGACCCACCCGTGCTTGGCCGTCCTGCCGCCCCGATGCGTGATCTGCGTGCCGAAGAAGATGGCCGGGTCGCGGGTCGTCCGGCCGACGACCCAGGGAATCATGTCGAGCCCTCTCAAATTCGCGTCGTTCCCTGACGCCAGGAACTGTGCCTGCTCCACCTCGGCGACGTTCAGCTTAATGCCGATCTTGGCCAAATCCGCCTGCCAGATCAGCGTGAACAGTTTCATCTGCGGCCATCGCGGCGTGACAATCGTGTTGAACTCCGCGTTCCGCACACCGGCTTCCTCGAACAGCCTCGCCGCGCGATCCAGGTCGAACGGATAGGCTCTGGCCAGGTCTTCGCGATACCCGAGGCTGGTTGGACTGAAGAACATGGTGTGGATCGGTTGGGACACGCCAAAGAAGGCCTTTTGGGCCATCTCGGCGCGGTTCATGGCGTAGGAGAGCGCCTGCCGGACCTGCTTCTTGTCGAGCGGCGGCTTCCTCACGTTGAGCATCACCGGAAACATGCTGCCCGGATGAGGCGTGCTGACGACGGTGATGTTCTTGTCGGCCCGTAGTTGCTGCACGTCGGCCGGATTGCTCACGAAGATGCCGTGGACGGCCCCGCTTTGCAAATTTGCCACCAGCGTCTCGGGCCGGTCCAACCGGCGGAACATGAAGGTGTCGACGGTCGGCCTCCCTTTCACGTAGTAGTCGGGATTCCTGACGAATCGGCCGTATTGGTTTGGAACCCAGTGGACAAACTTGAACGGCCCACTTCCCACAGGCGGTCTCTTCATGAGCGCCGGGTCGGAGGGATCGTCGATGCGGATGGCCCAGAGGTAGTCGAGGATCTCGGTGAAATACGGCACCTGACCATTGAACGTGAAGGCCAGCGTGTACTGATCGATGGCCTGGACATCCTTCACCGGCGTCAGCAGGTCGCGCGTCTTGCGGATACCCAGTTCCCTCTCCAGGAGGCTGGTGTCTTTCGTGTACCCGTACATGTTCACAAAGTCATGCGCGACGATCGGTTTGCCATCATGCCACTTGGCGCCCTGACGCAGCTTGATCTTGGCCGACGTACCGTCCTTGGCCGGCTCGTAGGCTTCGGCCAGCTGCAGATGGACTCTCCCCTGGTCGTCCTTCCAGGTCAGGCGGTCAAAAAGCTGGTTGTGCATGTTGGTATTGACCGCTTCAAAACGCCAGGGATTGAACGCGGAGAAATCACCGGCTTCGGCGTAGTTCAATGTTCCGCCGCCGGGCGCAGCCGCTGCGCGGACTGCAGGAGGAACGGCGAGCGCTGCCGCTGAGAGCGCCGCGATCTTCATGAATTCACGGCGTGACACTCTGTGTCTCATCTCATCCTCCTTCTCTGTATTGCAGGCGACGCTGTCGCCTGTTAGCCCAAAGGCTTCTCCGCGTCAACCACCCTACCTGTTGGTTGCGAGGATCCACCCCAGGGGGGCAGAGGGCCGTGCGCAACGTTACGTTCCATCGGTGGATGAGTGATTGGCGGGCCCGGAGGGAATCGAACCCCCGACCAGCCGGTTAGAAGCCGGCGGCTCTATCCGCTGAGCTACGGGCCCGAATACCCATCAGTATACCGCCGAGCGGTACTACTTGCCGTCCCCGGATGCCGCACCCGCGGTCGCCGGGATGGGCGCGAGCGTCCTGCCGGCGCGCAGGATCCCCAACAGCGGCACCGACCCGAGCACTGCCGCCATGATACCGACCGTGACCTCTCCGCCCCGGGCCAGGAAGACGCCACCCAGCAGCGCCGCCGCCATCGCGGCCACGTTCGTGAACAGGTCGTTGATGCCCACGACGCGGGCCCGTGTCGCCGGGCCGGACAGATCGCCGAGCAGCGCGGTGCCCGACACGAACGCCAGACACCACCCCAACCCCACGAGATAGAACGCCATCGACGCGATCACGGCCGAGTCGACGCCCAGCGTAAAGACCAACCCGCTCGATGCGCTGAGCAAGGCCCCGCCGATCAAGACGGGTCTGCGGCCGATGCGGTCGGCAAGGCGTCCAACGGGCGCCGACAACCCAAACATCCCCAGCACGTGCGCCATCAACGCGAATGAGATGGCGTTGATCGAATGCCCATGGAAGTGCATCATCAGCGACGAGGTGGCCATCAACATCGCCATCGCCGCCTGCGCGCAGGCCAAGGCGATCATCGCGGCTTGCGCCGGACGTGAGGTCACGATCTCTGCGACCGTGGCGTCGCGTCCACGGGCAACAGTCCCTTCCGCAGATGCGGCCTCAGGAAAGTAGTCCGTCAGCCGCTGACTGATCTCGCGGGGATCGGGTCGAAGCCGGGACGCGATCAACGCGGCGATCGCCAGCGCCGCCACAAGAAACCCGTATGGAACCGCCAATGGGTCGATGCGGATCGCCGGGGCGATCCGGTCACCCAGCGCCACCAGGCCGGGGCCGGCGATGCCGCCGACAAGCCCTCCCGCGACGACGAATCCAACCGCCCCGGCGCGGCGCTCGGCCGGGTACATGTCGGCCACCGCTGCGCGGGTCAGCATGCCCATCCCGGCCCCCAGGCTCAGGATGATGATCCCGACCAGGTAGGCGGCGACCAGATGCGCCGCCACCGCGGCGGCGACCGCCGCCGCCCCCACACCGGCGATCAGATACCCGAGGACCAGCCCGGGCCGGCGACCGCGGCGATCCATGAACCGGCCCGCGGGATACGCGATGGACGCAATGGCGACATAGTGCAATGCGGTAGGCAAACCGGCCAGGCTCTTGGAATGGGTGAGCGAGTAGATGATCAGGCTGCCCAACTGCGAGGCCATCGACAAACCGGTCGAGAGCATGGCCTGCGTCGTGAACAGCAGCCACGTGTTGCGCCGGATGTCAGAGGGCACCCCCGCGGTGGTGTTCACTTCTCAGGGCTCCGCGCGAATCTGACGCAGTTGTTCCTCGGCCTGCTTGCGCAGCGAGGGGTCGCGGCTGACCTCCAATACCTTTTCCATGTCGGGGATGGCCTTGCGCGGCTCGCCGCGAAGCCGGAGGGTGATGCCGTGCTGATAGTAGACCTCGGCATCTTTGGGATCGATCGCGATCGCGTGCTCGAAATCTTCGAGCGCCCGTGCATACTCCCGCCGGAGCAGCTGACTGATGCCCCGCCCCTTGTACGCATCGCCATAGCGAGGATTGAGTGTGATCGCGGCCGAGAAATCCTCGACCGCCTGCTCGTGCCGGCCCAGGATCGTCCGCGCGATCCCTCGTTCGTAGTACGCCACGGCCATCTTTGGGTCGCGCTCGAGGGCGGCGGTGAAGTCGGCGATGGCGCCGGTCTGATCTTTCAGGATGCTGCGGCTCCGACCGCGGTTCACGAGTATCAGCGGGTCTGCCGGCCGCATCTCCAGCGCGCGCGAGAAGTCCTCGATGGCCTCGCGGTGGGTGCCAAGCGCTGCGCGGCTCAGGCCGCGGTCAAAGTACGCGAGCGGGTTCGGCCCCATGGCGATCGCGCGGGAAAAATCCTCCAGGGCGCGCTTGTGCTCGCCGAGCGCAGCCCAACCTACCCCACGGCCGAGAAGCGCCCCGGCGCTGCGAGGGCTGCGTTCCAACACGCGATCATAGTCGCTGATAGCTTGCCGGTAGTCCCCGCGAAACGTGCGGCTGATCCCCCGATTGCGATAGGGCGCCTCGTCTCTGGGACTCAAGCCGATGGCCGTCTCGTACTCCGCCAGGGCCTTCTCCTGATCGCCGATGATAGCGTACACGAGACCGCGCCCGTTGTGCGCGGCCGCGCCCAGAGACGCGTCCTGCAAGATCTCGTCATAAGAC
Source organism: bacterium (assembly GCA_041497675.1). GTDB lineage: Bacteria > Sysuimicrobiota > Sysuimicrobiia > Sysuimicrobiales > Humicultoraceae > JBGPNN01. Next base: position 47,808 of record JBGQGY010000003.1, read on the forward strand.
TTTAGGACCTCACCAGACGGGGCCGTCAGTACTGCGAGGTTCGCGCGACTGAGCAGCAGCGCGGCCCGGTCGCCCGGTTGGACGACGTTGAGCAGATCGGCAAACAGAGGATCGGCCGCTGTGTCACGGCCGTCGCGATACCCCACCACTGCGTTCACGAGAAGCACCGGCGCGTCTACGTTACTGCCCATCTGTTGCCGGAGCACAAACTGATCGGGTTCGGCGAGCGCACCCTCGACAGCGTAGTCCCCAAAGGGACGCAGGATGACAAACCTCGGCGGGCCCATGTTCTCTATGGTCAACGTCAGCACGGCATCGGGGCCTGTCGATTTCAAGTATCCCCACACAACCAAAGTGGCACGTTGCCGGTCACCTAACGAGCGCGCAGCGCGACTTCCCTCTTCTTCCGTGATCGAAGTCCTGAGCCGGCGCAGGGCCGCTGGTTCACGGCGATCTCTCGCGTCGGTCAGGGCACGTGCCAGCTTCTCCGTAAGCACGGCAGCTTGAGGTCCTGCTCCGGCGACCGGGGCTAAGAGAATGGCGCCTCTTCTGCCGGGCCCCAAGACGTCGAAATAGCGCAGGCCGGCAACCAGAGCCGCGAGGAGCAGGACGAACGGGAGGTAACGAGCGATCCTGGAACCGCGAACGCGGTTCACAGCAGACGGTGGACGGTCAGCAGCGAGAGCGCCACAGCGGCTACAAGAGAGCCGAGCGCGGCGCCCGCCGCAACCGACGTCACCTCGGTGGGCTTATTCTCCCAACCGATTTCGCGGCCCAACTGCCGGTAGACGCGACGGAGTTCGCCCGCGTTGGTCGTGCGGTAGTACGACCCCCCGGTCGTCTCGGCCATGGCGCGCAGCGTCTCTTCATCAAGCCGGACCCAGATGCTGCGCCCGCCTACGCTGAGAAACGTCCCTTCGGGAGTCCCCACGCCGATCGTGTAGGTTTTCACCTGCAGGTCGCGCGCAATCTTCGCCGCTTCTAACGGGAGCGTCCCGCGGTTGCTCTGCCCGTCCGACAACAGGACCACCACGGCCGGAGGCAGCGGCCCCGCCGGCGGGGGCGGCGGGGACCCGGGTGTCAGCGGGCGCGGTCGACCCGGAAGGTTCCAGATCGCTTCGAGCAGCCCGTCCCCGATGGCGGTGGCGAACTCCGTGTTGAGCATGTCGATGGCGTCGAGCACGCGGGCCCGGTCGCCTGTTGGCCGGAGGATGGTCGTCGCGTAGCTGCTGAAGCTGACCAACCCCACCCTGAATCCCCGTGGGAGCGCGTTGACGAACTCGCGCGCGGCCAGTTTGGCGGCTTCCATCCGGTTCGGTGGAAGATCTTCGGCCAGCATGCTGCGGCTCACGTCGATCGACAGGACGACGACCCCGCTGTTGGCAGGCACCGGCAGCGGCGCGACCGGGCGCGCCAACCCGACGATCGTCGTGGCGATCGCCAGGAGGACCAGCAACGCGGGCACGTGACGGCGCCATCGGCTGTGCCGCGCCGCGGCCTGGATCAACAGCGCTAGGTTGGGGATGAGCACGGCGCGGCGCGGCGGGCGCACGAGGAGCCGCACGTACAGCCACACCGCCGGCGGCAGGAGCGCTAAGCCCCACAGCATGAAGGGCCACTCGAACGTCACGGCACCCGCCTGAACCACGCGAGCGACAGTACCCCGCCCGTCGTGATCACGAGCCCGGCGACGCCCACCAGCAGGAACGACACCTCCAACCGCGTGCGTTCCCAGCCGATGATGCGACCCAGCTGGCGATAGATGCGCTGCAATTCCTCATCACCCGCGGAGCCAAAGTACCGGCCGTCGGCGATCTGCGCGATCCGCTCGAGGCCACTCGAATCAAACGGCACCAGAACCATCTGGTTGTCGATCTGCATCACGACGCCGCCGGGCGTCCCCAGACCGATCGTGTAGATCTTCACCCGCCCGTCGCGCGCCAGCTGTGCCGACTCATAGGGATCGGGACCAAAGTTGTTCACGCCATCAGAGAAGATGAGGATCGCCGATGGCGCCAGTTCCTCAAACGTGGGGATGGGTTCGGTGGGGCTCTGAGGCGGAGGAGTGCTCGGCCGGGCCGCGCCCTGTCGCATCAGGCGTTCGAGACGTTCTCCGAGGAACCGGGCGCGCCCCGGCAGGACGCGGATCGATTCCAGGATCCCGCCACCCACTGACGTCGCCGACTGGAACTGCAAACGGTCGATGGCCTCCGAGAGCTGCTGGCGTTCGGTCGTGGGCGCAAGCAAGACCTGCCCATACTCGCTAAAGGACACCAACCCGATCTTGGTCGACCGCGGCACGATGCGCGCGAACTCCCGCGCCGCCCGCTTGGCGGCCTCCAGCCGGCTCGGAGGGACGTCGGTGCCCATCATGCTCTTGCTGGTATCGATGGCGATGATCACCGCCGATCGGTTGACGGGCATCGGGATAGCGGCCACGGGTCGGGCCATCGCGAGCGACAGCAACAAGATTGCGATCAAGTAGAGCGAGAGCGGCAGGGACCGCTGCCACGACGGCGGCCGCACGACGAGCTGTTCGAAGAGGCGGCGCTCGGCGAACACCTCGGCCGCGCGCCGCTGGCGGCGCACCAGGGCCAGGTGCCCCAGATAGAGCAGGGGCACGAGGGCGAGCGCCCACAACATCACCGGCCAGGTGAATTCCACAGACGCCTCCGCCTCCGCATGATGAACTTCACCAGCGGGTCGACGATCGGTTCGGCCGTTGACAGTTCGAGCGCATCGCTGCGTGACTGCCGGAACACATCGGTGATCCGGGCGCGGCGCGCTGCCACCAGTGCTGAGAACGCTTCCCGCACCTGCGCGTCGGACGTATCGATCCAACAGTGCTCGCCGGTCTCCGGATCCCGCACCGGTAACATGCCAACGTCGGGGAGCGTCTCCTCGGCGGGATCGCGGATCCATACCGTGACGACGTCGTGGCGGCGGCCGAGTTCCTTGAGCGGCTGTTCCCACCCCGTTGGCGCGATGAAGTCGGACACGACGAACACGAGGTTCCGCCGGCGGAGCAGACCGGCCGCGGTGCGAAGGGTGGCCGCCAGATCCGTCGCCCCCTGATCGGTCGCCGTCGCCTGGTTCAGCACGTGAATGATGCGCAGGGCGTGCCGCCGGCCGGTACGGGGCGGGACCACCGGCGTCCCGTGGCCGGGAAACACCATGGCCGCCACCTTGTCGCCGTGCCGCGCGATGACGTACGACGCGACGCCGGCGAACTCAATGGCCAGCTCCCGCTTCAACCTCCGGCGGGTGCCAAACGTCATCGACGGCGACAGATCGACCAGCAGCCAGGCCGTGATCTCGCGCTCTTCGAGGTATTGACGCACGAACAGACGGTCCATCCGCGCCGTGACGTTCCAATCGATGCGGCGTATCTCATCCCCCGGCTGGTATTCGCGTACTTCGGCCAGGTCAAGACTGGGACCGTAGAAGGTCCCGCGGTAGTCTCCGAAGAGGAACCCATCGAGCCGCCGGACGACCGTAAACTCCAGCCGCCTCAGCAGGCGCTCCGGCGTCTCGAGGGTTTGGGTGTCAGGCATGCGCTACGAGGCCCCCGCGGAGGCCTCCCCGGCCACCGGCGTGATCTGCTGAACCATGTACGGATCGCCGAGCGCGACGCGCGGGGCCGGCACCACACCGAGGACCTGCTCGATGATCGAGTCGGGTCCGACGCCGTCGGCCAGCGCTTCGTATGACAGGATCAAACGGTGCCGCAACACCTCAAGGGCCAGATCGCGTACGTCCTCCGCCATCACGTACTCGCGGCCGCGCAGGAGGGCCAGCGCCCGCGCGCCCAGGACCATGTTCAACGAGGCCCGAGGGCTGGCACCGTACGAGATGAACCGCTTGAGGCGCTCCAGTCCGACCTCTTGAGGCTCGCGCGTCGCGGCGGTCAGGCTCACGGCGTACTCTCGGATCTTGGGATCGACATAGATGCCGTCGGCGGCGGCCTGCAGTCTGATCAACTCGGCTGAGGCAATGATGGGCGACACGTCCGCCGCGACCCCGCTCATCCGCTCGACGATCGTCACCTCTTCATGATAGGACGGATACCCGATGACCACTTTGAACATGAAGCGGTCGACTGCCGCCTCCGGGAGCGGGTAGGTGCCCTCGCTCTCGATGGGGTTCTGCGTCGCCATCACCAGGAACGGCTCGGGCAGTTGGAACGTCTGCTTGCCGATCGTAGACTGGCGCTCCTGCATCGCCTCGAGCAGCGCCGACTGCACCTTCGCCGGTGCCCGGTTGATCTCGTCGGCCAACACGAAGTTCGCGAAGATCGGACCGAGCTCAGTATCGAACGCGCCACTCCGTTGATTGTAGATCCGCGTGCCGACCAGGTCGGCGGGCACCAGGTCGGGGGTGAACTGGATGCGTTTGAAGTCACAGTCGATCGCGCGGGCCGTGGTCTTGATGGCCAGCGTCTTGGCCAGCCCGGGGACACCCTCGATGAGCACGTGGCCGCGGGCCAGCAGCGCCACGAGGATCCGTTCGAGCATCACGTCCTGCCCCACGATCACCCGCTTGATCTCGTACAGGACCTTCCGCATCGTCGCGGAAGCCTGGTGCAGCGTCTCCAACGGCATGGGCACAGTGTTCTCCTCCGCTATGAGAAACCGGCGGCCGACCCTTCCACCTTGCCCGGTCGCCCGCCAGCCTCACATGTCCTTTAGAACGTACCACCAGGGCGCGAGCAGGGTCAAGCCGCAGGGTCGGGCGCGCGGCGCATCGTATACTTCATGATCGTGCATCGACTCCCGCTTACCTTTGCCCTGCTGGCTCTCTTCCTCTCATCAGGGCCCGCCCGCCTCGGCGCGGCGGCGTCTCCGACGACCGCTGCGGCACCGTTGACCGACCCGTGGTTGATCGTGCCCGGTCAATCGCTTGGGCTGCTGCGCCTGGGCAGCCCGATGCGCGTCGTCTCGCAGACCCCCGGCTGGGCGCAATCGGACCGCACGCACGTCGTCGGGACGATCTCGTACTTGACGTACAACCGGCATGGGGTCACGATCGCCGTCCGCGACGAGACCGCGGTGATGATGCTGACGACCAACGAACGGTTCCGCACGGAGCGCGGCGTCGCCGTCGGCAAGGCCGCGTCGACGGTGTCGGCGGCCTACGGCGCGACGGGTGGCGGCGACGATCGCACACTCTGGTACGACGGCATGGGGATGGTCGTCGTGATCGGGGGCAACACCGTGGTCCGGATCGGTGTCTATGACCCGAAAACGCTGGTCCGGGTGATCCTCGCCGAAGAGCGCCCGGCGAGGGACGTGTTCCTCTCAGCCCATGCGCCGAAAATCGGCCCGCCACCGGCCAAAGCCGAGGCGGGCAGCCGGAGCGTCGCCATCAGCATCACGCTCAAGAACACGGCGTCAGCAGCAAAAGTGCTCAACCCGAACTTCTTGACGCTCACCGACCGCAACGGGCACTCGTACCGGTATCATCCCTCGACCTTCGGTCAGAAGGACGCCTGCCGCTCGACGGTGATCGTCCGCCCTGGGGATAGCGCGTCGTGTTCGGTCGTGTTTGTGCTGCCCGCGGGGGAGACGCCCCGCACGATCACCTACAGCGACGGCGCCAGCATCGACGAAACCTCATTGTAGCCCGCGACGTCGGCTCACCCCTTCGCGCGGCGGGGGACGGCTCCCCGGGTATCGGCATCGGCCAGGGATTGAAACACCTGGGCGCTCACGTGGATGCCGTCGTAGTAGCGCTCCAACGACATGTTCTCGTTCGGGCTGTGGTTGTTCTCGTCGGCATTGGCATACGGCACCCCGATGTGCGCCACGCCCAGGACATCCGGCCAGACCGCGTTGGGGAGGCTGCCCCCCGCGCACAGATTGACGACGGGCTCCGTCTTCCGCCAGGCGGCAATCGCCGCGCCCACCGCGCCGACCGCGGGATGGTCGGGCGGGGTCCGGCTCGCCTCCATGTGCCCGAAGCCACGGGGCAGCACCTGCACCCGCGGGTCGACCTTGGCGACGTGCCGTGTGACCTTTTCGAAGATGTCATGCGTGCGCTGGTCGACGACGAGACGGATGTCGATCCGGCACTCGGCCTTTGATGGAATGATCGTCTTCGAACCCGGGCCGACATACCCGCTGATGAACCCATTGATGTTAAAGTAGGGCTCGAGCATGATGCGGCGCCAGTAGGCGGCGCCGTCCATGGGGATATCGGGCAGCCCCATCGTCGCCGCGAAGGCTTTCGAATCGAAATCCATCTTCGCCAGATACGTCTGTTCCACGGCCCCGACCGGCCGGACGTCGTCATAGAAGCCCTCGATCAAGACACGCCCCGACCGATCGACCATCGTCCCGAGCAGGTGCGTCAGCATCCACACTGGATTCGGGGCCACCCCACCCTTGTTGCCGGAGTGGTTGTCGCGATCGGCCCCCTGCGCGGCCAGGGTGATCCCGAGGATGCCGCGATTGCCCAGCGAGATCACCGGGGCCCCGGACGGATGCAGCCCGCCGTCGGAGATGTACACGAGGTCGGCCGCCAGACGCTCGCGGTGGGTCTGCACGAACCCCGCGAGACCCGGCGATCCTGATTCTTCCTCCCCTTCGAAGATGAACTTGAGATTGATGGGCGGGCCGCCCGCCGCTTCCATCCACGCCTTCGCGGCGAGCACGTGGGTGATCAGCTGCCCCTTGTTGTCCCCCGTCCCACGCCCGTAGAGCCGGCCGTCTCGGATCGTGGGCTCAAACGGGGGGCTCTGCCAGAGATCGAGCGGCTCGGGTGGCTGCACATCGTAGTGTCCGTACAACAACAGCGTGTAGGCCTTGGGGTCACGCCGCAGTTCGCCGAGCACCACCGGCTGCGTCGGGGTCTGGATGACCTCCGCCGGAACCCCAAGATCGCGCATGATCCCGCTGAGCACCTGCGCGCACTCTTTGACCCCGGTATTCTGGGCACTGATACTCGGCTGACGAATCAGCGTCCTCAAGATCCCCAGGGAATCTTCGCGGTGCGCGTCAATGTAGCGATGCACGCCATCGGTTGCCATGACGTTCCTCCTCGAGCGAATCAGCCGCGCGTGATGGGATCGTTCAGAATGGTCCGCAGCAGGTCCGGGCGGTTGGTGCAGATCCCGTCGACATCGAGCCCGCGTAGCGCCCGGATCACGTCCGGCCGTTCTTCATGCCAGAGGATCACGCCGAGCCGGTGATGCCGGATGCGCGCCAGCAGGTCGGACGTGAGAAACTCTGCCGGCTGGTGGGACCGCGCCTCCCAGCACAGGTGAACGTACGCCGCGCCGGCCGCCAGCGCCCCGGCCACCGGGTCATCGCCGGCCGGCCCGATGAGCAGTGAGGTCGGGATCTCCCGCGCAAGCGCCCGGGCCTGCCGGATGAGCGCAGGTTGAAACGATCCGACGATCGTCTGCCCCTCGACCCGATTCGCTCGGACGAGCCCCACCACCGGCCGGGGCGTTGTTGCGCCCTTCAGTTCCACGTAGAGACGGCAGCGGCCCCGGGTGAGATCGATCACTTCTTGCAGCGTCGGCACGGTCTCGCCCTTCCCGGCGTCGAGACGGCGCAACTCGTCGAGGGTGTGCTCGGAGACCCGACCCCTCCCGTCGGTCGTCCGCGACAGATCTTCGTCGTGGATGACCACGACCTCACCGTCGGCGCTGAGGTACACGTCGAGCTCGATCATGTCCGCGCCGAGTTCGATGGCTCGGTGGAAGGCGCGCAGTGTGTTTTCGGGTTCGTAGTCGGAGGCGCCGCGGTGGGCGATGATCCAGGGCATCCTCACGGTGATTTCCCTGCCGGCAGCCACCGGTCCTGTGCCGGCGGCCCAGGGTGCCACTTGACCGCAGCGCACGGCTTCAAAGATGATCGGGGCGTGCACCCCCGCAGCCGTCTAGTGCTGGCCACGACGACGCTCGCCCATTTCGTCCACGACGGCTTCTCCGATATCCTGTACGTGCTGCTGCCGGTGTGGGCCCGGGACTTCCATCTCGTCTACGCGCAGGTCGGGATCATCCGGCTGCTCTACACGGGCAGCATGGCGCTCTCGCAGATCCCCGCCGGGCTCAGTGCCGAGAGACGCGGCGAACGCGGCCTGTTGGTGGCCGGCACCGCGCTCACGGCCTGCGGGTTCATGGCCGCGGCGGGATGGGCCGGGGGCTTTGCCTCGCTGGCGGCCTTCCTCATCGTGGCGGGGCTGGGATCGGGCGTGCAGCATCCGCTGGCATCGTCGCTGGTCTCCAAGGCCTACGAGACCGGCGCGCGGCGGGCGGCGCTGGGTACGTACAACTTCTCGGGGGACCTGGGCAAGATCGCCGCGGCCGCGGCCGCCGGGCTTGGGGTGGCCGCCTTTGGCTGGCGGGTCACGACGGCGGGGTACGGGGCGCTGGGTCTTGTGGCGGCAGGCGCGGTGGGGCTGGGGCTGCTGCGGCTCGGAGCGGGCGATCCTGATCCGGTGGCCGCGCGCCCCCATCGAGAAGACCGTGGTTGGGGAATTCGCGACAGCCGGGGATTCGTCGCCCTGGCCGCGGTCGGACTGATCGACAGCGGGACGCGGTCGGGATTCCTGACCTTCCTGCCGTTCGCGCTGGTCGCCAAGGGCTCGTCACCCGCGGGTATCGGTGGGGCGCTCGCGCTCGTCTTTGCGGGCGGTGCCGCCGGCAAACTCATCTGCGGGCTGCTGGCCGAGCGGATCGGCGTCGTCCGCACCGTCGTGATCACCGAGGTGGCGACCGCTGTAGGCATTGTCGCCACCGTGGCCGCGCCGCCGGCGGTGACGTTGCTGATCTTAATCCCACTCGGCGTCGCGTTGAATGGCACGTCGTCGGTGTTATATGCGACCGTGGCGGATCTTGTGGTGCCCGCACGGCGCTCGCGCGCCTACGGTCTCTACTACACCGTTGCCATCGGCGCGTCGGCGGTGGCGCCGTTCATCTACGGCATCATGGGCGATCTGGTGGGCGTCCCCGCGACGCTGGTGGTGATCGCAGCCGTCGGGCTGGCGACGCTTCCGCTGTGCGTGGCGTTGCGACCGGTGATCGCAGCGGCCGGTCGCGCCGCCTGACCCTGCCCGCCCGAGCTCAGGCCGAGGTGCGATATCGACGCGAGTCGGCGGCCTCGATAAGATCTGTTGTCAGCGACACGCCAAGCTTCAGCGCGCACTGTTCAATCTCGCGGTAGGTGCTCGCGGGCACTTCGATCCCGTGCGCAAGTCTGTCCGCCCGCGCCCGGTGCTCGGGTTCTCCCGGCGCCAACACCTCAGAAAACCCCGGTGCGGGCGGCGTCGACTTCACCGCGTTCAACACCGCCCGAACGCCCCGCTGGTAGGCGTCCAGCGGCGCAAAGGCGCTGATGTTGATCGCCTGCATGAAGACCCCGCTCACCGTCGCACGTTGCATGTCGAAGTGCCCGGACAGCCCAGTGAGCAACGCGATCAGGAGGCTGAGCGCGTAGCCCTTGTGCTCGCCGAACGGGAGCAGCACGCCGCCGTCGAAGTAATCCGCCGGGCTGACGCTCGGGTTGCCGTGCTTGTCGATCAGGGCGCCCGGGGGCAGGTCATGACCCTTGCTACGCGCGACCTGCACCTTCCCTTGGGCGATCTTGCTGGTCGCATAGTCGAGGATGAATGGGACGTCGTCCCCGGTCGGCACGCCCGCCGCAATCGGGTTCGTGCTGAGCATGCTTGCGGCCCCACCGTACGGCGCCGTCCCGCCGCGACCGACACCGGTCCGCCCGTACATCACGATCCCAATAGCCCCGGCCCGTGCCGCCTGTTCCGCGTACTCGCCGAGCCGCCCAATATGCGTGTGGTTGATCAGATTGGCGCAACAGATATCGGCCTGCCGCGCCTTCTCGAGGAGCCTGGCCATCACCCATCGCGCGGTGTAGTGGCCGAAGCCACTTTGGCCGTCGATCGTCAGCGTGCCCGGCGTCTCTTTCAGGATGACCGGCTCGGCCGCCGGGACAATCTCGCCCGACTCGATGCTCTTCAGATATGCCGGAATCCGCAACACCCCGTTCGAGTCATGCCCGGCCAGGTTTGCGTTGACGAGGATCTCCGCGACGTCGTCGGCGACGTGCCGGGGTGTGCCGGCGGCCTCGAAGAGACGGCGAGTCGTCGCGTGGAGATGGGCGGCGGCGAACCGGTACATGGTGTCCATGGCGTGTCCGCTATCGCATGCCTTCCCCGCCGCTGCCGTCAGACGGGGTAGGTTCGGCGCGCGCGGGCATGGGGAGTCGGCCGAGGAACCTGCGCCCGGCTTCGATCAACCGGCTCACCAGATGAGCCCGCTGCAGGTCGTCGAACAGCGAGTACATGACCGGGATGGCGACCAGCGTGAGCAGCAGTGAGAAGACCTGACCGCCGATGATGACCGAACTGATCGCCTTGTTGGTCGCCGCGCCGACCCCGCTGGAGAGCGCGAGCGGGACCATGCCGGCCACGAACGCGATCGTCGTCATCAAGATCGGCCGCAGGCGGTCGCGGCTAGCCTGCACGATCGCCTGATCCCTGTCCAGACCGGTAGCGCGAAGCTGGTTTGCGCGGTCGATCTGGAGGATGGCGTTCTTCTTCACGACGCCGAAGAGGACCAGGATGCCGAGCTGGGACAGGATGTTGAGCGAACCCCGCAAGACGATGATCGACAGCAGGGCAAACGGCACGGTCAGGGGCAACGACAACAGGATCGTGATGGGGTGGATCCACGACTCGAACTGCGCGGCCAGCACCAGGTACATGAACACAAAGGACATCATGAAAGCGGTCATGAACGCCTTGGCCTGACGCCCCTGCTCGGCCGCCTGACCCGTGAACGCCATCACGTAGTCTGGTCCAAGATTGAGCGCGCGCACGTCCCGGTCGAGCCGCTGCAAGACGGCCGACTGCGACGTCCCCGGCAGCAGGTTGGCGGTCAACCGAACCTGGCGACGCCGGTTGAAGTGGTCCACCTGGCTGGGCCCAACCCCCTGCTCGGTGCTGACGACCTGCTCGAGCTGGACGACGCCCAGCTTCGTCGACCCCACGGTCAGCTGCCCCAACTGTGCGAGATCGGCCCGGGCCGACGGTTCGGCCCGCATGACGACGTCGTACTGCTGGCCGCCCTCGGAATAGGTCGAGACCTTCTGACCGCCAACCAGCACACGGAGTGCGGCGGCCGCATCCAGCACGCTGACGCCCAGATCCGCCGCCCGGGCGCGGTCGACGGTGATCCCCACTTGCGGCTTGCCGCCGATCAGCGACGATCGGATATCGACGACGCCCGGTGTCTCGCGGAGGATCTTTTCGCCCGCCGCGGCGGCGCGCGTCAGGACCCGCAGATCCGGACCGGTGATGACGAAGTCGACGGGCTGGAAGTTTCCGCTGCCGCCGAACTCGGAGACCGCGCCTGCCTGCGTCTGGAGGCCAAGATAGGCATAGCGCGGCAAGAGTTCACGCCGCACGCGATCGGTCGAGTCCTGCTGGCTAAACGACCGCTTGTCGACGTCGACCATTTGCACGAAGATCGTAAACCGGTTGGGGGTCCGCAACGGGTCGTCGGCCGTCGTGACAATCGTGTAGTCGATGCCGGGCAGCCGGCGGATATCGGCGGCCATCCGCGTGCCCAACCGCTCGGTGGAGTCGAGCGACCATCCTTCCGGGGCGCGGACGACGACCTCAAACTGTGACTGGTCGTCCTCGACCAAGAAGGTCTTGCTCACCATGATGCCCAGCGGCCCGATGCTGAACAACGTTGCCGCGGTGAGCACAACGACCACCCACCGGCGGCGCAGCGACCGTTCGAGCAACCGGCGATACCACCGCTCCAACGCCAGGTAGAGCCACCCGCCACGGGCCTCTTCTCCCCCGGCGTGAGCGCGGGCAGCCATCGGCTTGATCCACCGGGCGGACAGCATCGGCGTCAGCGTGAAGCTGACCAGCAGCGAGACGGCGATGGCAAACGCCATCGTCCACCCAAACGAACTCATGAACCGCCCGACGATGCCGCCCATGAACGCCAGGGGCAGGAAGACCGCAATCAGGCTCAGCGTGGTGGCGGTCACGGCCGGGCCTACCTCGCGCGTCGCGTCGATGGCCGCCTGGAACGGTGGGACGTGTTTCTCGTGGACGAACCGATAGATGTTCTCGAGCACCACGATGGCATCATCAATGACGATCCCCACCACGAGGGCGAGAGCGAGCAGCGTGATGGTGTTGAGCGTGAGCCCCATCCACGCGAGCAGCGCGAAGGTGCTGACCAGCGACGTGGGGATGGCGATGGCCGCGATGATGGTCGAGCGCCAGTTCCACAGAAAGACCATCACCACGAGCGCCGCGAGCAAGGCACCGACCAACAGGTGTTCCTGGACGGCGCCCGTCGACGCCTCCACGAACACGGATTGGTCACGCACGATCTGGATCTTGTAGCCGGGGGCCAGCGTGCGCTCGATGGCACGGAGGCGGGTCTTCACATCCCGTACGACACTCAGCGTATTGGTGCCGGACTGCTTGCGGATCTGCATCAACACGGCCGGCGTGCCGTTGAGGTTCGCGACGGTCTGACGATCGACCGCGCCGTCTTCGACCCGCGCCACGTCGGCGAGCGTGATGGGCACACCCGCACGGTTGCTGATGACGACGCCCTGGAGCTCGGCCACGGACGACACCCGGCCCAGCGTGCGCAGGGTCCACCGCGCCGTCCCCTGGTCGACGCTGCCGGCGGGGATCTGGACATTCTGCGTCTGCAGAGCGCCGATGGCGGCGGTGGTGCTCAAGGCGTACGCGCCCAACCGGGAAGGATCGACCCAGACGTTGATCTGACGCGCGCGGCCGCCGATGATCTCGACCTGGCCGACGCCGGCCGTGCCCTCCAGTCTGGGTCGGATTACCTTGTCCGCGTACTCCGTGATGTCGCGGACCGGCTTGTCGGCGGAGATGGCGAGCGTGATGACCGGGACCACGCCGGGATCGATCTTTGTCACGCTCGGTGGATCGAGGTTGGCCGGCAGGTCGGCGCCGATAGCGCTGATCCGGTCCCGCACTTCCTGCGCCGCCACCTCGATGTTCTTGTCGAGGACGAACTGGATCAGGATCTGCGCGAACCCCTCGGCCGACGTCGAGGACAAGGTATCGATGCCGCTAATCGTGTTGACCGCCGACTCGATCTTGTCGGTGACGTCGGTTTCGACCTCTTCGGGCGACGCGCCGGGGTCGCGTACGGTCACGACCACGATCGGGATGTCAATGTTGGGCCAGCGTTCGATGTTCAGGCGAAAGTAGGAAAACAGCCCGAGGAACGCGAGCCCCAGGATCAGGACCGACGCCAGCACCGGCCGGCGGACAGAAATCTCAGAGAGCCATCGCATCAGGGTTGCGCGGGCCGCGGGGTCACGGATTGATTGTCCGTCAGCCCCTCTTGCCCTTCAACAATGACCTGGTCGCCCTCTTCCAGTCCCTGGACGACCTCGGCCACTCCGCCCTGCTGCTCGCCGATCGACACCTCGCGGCGCACAGCCTGCCCGTCTTTCACCACGAACACGATCCGCTTGCCGGCCGTGAGCAGCACGGCGCGATCAGGAATCTGCAGCACACCCGTCCGCACGCCGGTGGTGATGCTGCCCCGGGCGAACATCCCGGGCCGGAGGATGCGTTCCGGGTTCGCCACGCGCACCTTCACGAGAAACGTGCGGCTGGCCACGGACGCCGAGGGCCGGATCTCCTCGACCTTGCCGCTCAACCGGGACTGCGGGAGCGCATCGACGACCACGACCACACTCTGCCCCGGGCGCAGATCCGCGCGCTGCCGCTCGGGTACCACGAGTTCCACGAAGACATCCTGGACCTCGGCGAGCACGAAGGAGGGCGCCGCCGGGGAGACGCTCTCGCCGGGCTCGACCATGCGCTGCAGGATGGTACCTGGGAACGGGGCCGTCACCGTCGCGTCCTGCACCCGCAGCCGAGCTGCGGTGAGCAGAGCCTGCGCCTGATCGAGTTGCGCGCGGGCCGCGGCAATTTCCTCGGACCGGGGGCCCATCTCCACGAGCCGCATGGTCTGACGGGCGATGTCCGCGGCGGCTCGCGCCTGCTCGAGTTGTGCCCGCGCGGCCTGGACTTCCTCGGCGCGCGGCCCTTCGGTCACAAGCGCCTGCTGCTGGCGGGCGCTATCATAGGTGGCCTGCGCAACCCGAAGCTGGGTCTCGACCGAGTCGAGCTGCTGTTTGGATACCGCACCCATCTGATAGAGTGACCGTATCCGCTGCACGTCGGCCTGGGCGAGGTCGAGTGCGGCCTTCGCCTGAGCGACCGAGTTGGCAACCTGCTCGCGCTCCTGGGGCCGGGCCCCGCGCTCGAGCGCCTGCAGACGCGCCCGTGCCGCCTGGACGCCGGCCTCAGCCTGGGCGGCCGCATCCGCGGCCTGGCGCCGCTCTTCGGGACGCGCACCGGCCGTCATCTGCGCCAGGCGGGCGCGCGCCCCGTCGACGCTTGCGCGGGCCTGGGCTTCCTGAGCGTCGAGGTCACGTGCGTCCAAGCGCATGAGGGCCGCGCCAGTCACCACCCGCTGACCTTCGCGTACAAACACCTGGGCCACCCGCCCAGCCAGCTTCGACGCGATCTTCGCTTCTCGCAGACTCGACACGCTGCCGGTGGCGGAGATGGTGCTGACCAGGTCGCCGCGTTTAGCAACCGCGACGACCACGGATGCGGCTGCCTGTGGCGCGGGCGCGGCCTGACGCTTCGATTCGGCGGAACGGCTGTTCGCACGGATCGTCATGATGCCGCCGGCCAGCGCTAAAATCACCAGTGCGACGATCGGAACTCGCGCCCGCATTGCTCCACCCCAGACGTTGCCTTGTCTCTTTCAAACAAATCTAACTCTACCAGCAACACGCACATTCCACGTAGACCGCGGGAGGGCGCGTCACACACCATGCCATCACTCGACCGCGGCAACCGCCTCGCCGTCGCGCTGCCCCCTCCGGAGCAGCAGCACCAGCGGCAGACACGCAAGCGACAGGATGCCGATGAGTGCAAACACATAGTTGAACGCGATGACCGAGGCCTGCCGGTGCATGACGTTGTTGAGGAGCGCCAGCGCCTGCTGGCCAGCCGTTGACGCGTCGACGCCCTTCGCGATCAGCGCGGCACGCAACGCCTGCCAGCGCTGGACAAAGGTGGGGTTGTAGATCGAGGCGTATGCGGCCAGACGCGCGCTGACTTCGGTCAGCCGGTGATCCATCAGCGCGACGACGATGGCCGTCCCCAGGCTGCCCCCGAGCTGCCGGATCAGATTGTAGAGACCGGTCGCGTACTGCATCTTTGCTCTGGGAATCGTCGACAACGCCGTGGTCGACAGCGCCACGAACACAAACGAGAACCCGATACCCTGCACCACCTGCGGGATAAGGATCTGCAGCGACCCGCTCTCGAGCGTGAGCCGCGCCATCAGAAAAGCGGCGCTGCTGCCCACGATGAGGCCAAACGGCAGCATGACGTAGACGCCGAGCCGATTGTAGAGCATCCCCGCGACGGGCATCAACAACACCATCGTCAGGGACCGTGGGATGAGCGTCAGACCCGACTGCGTGGCGTTGTAGTGCAGCAGGTTCTGCAGGAAAAACGGCAGCAGGATCAGGCTGCCAAAGAGTGTCAGACCCAGTATGCCGCCGATGGCCGTGCCGGCGGCGAACGAGACGTTTTTGAGGATCCGCAAGTCGACCGCCGGCGCCGGCGTGAGGAGTTCCCAGACCACGAACACCACCAGGGCGGTCACGGCGATGATCGTCAGGGTGACAATGTGCGAACTGGCGAACCACCCGGCCGCTTCGCCTCCCTCGATCAGCATCTGCAGGGAGGCCAACCCCACGGCCAGGAGCCCGATGCCGATCGCGTCGACCCGCTGGAGGCCGCGCGCCCGCATGTAGGCCGGGTCGGCGATGTACCGTCCCGCCATGATCATGGCGGCCACGCCCACGGGGATGTTGACGAAGAAGATCCACCGCCACGACAGATTATCCGTGAGCCACCCCCCGATCGTCGGTCCGACCGCGGGCCCCAGCAGAACCACCATGCCATAGAACCCCATCGCGACGCCCTGTTCTTCAATCGGGTAGGTCTCCCGCATGATCGCCTGTGAGACGGGCTGCAGCGCGCCGGCGCCCAACCCCTGCAGGACTCTGAAGGCGATCAATTGGGCGAGTGTCCGCGAGAGCCCGCAGGCCACCGACGATAACGTGAAGATCGTCACCGCCAGGAGGTACATGCGCTTGCGGCCGATGACGGTCCCCAACCAGGCCGTGAGCGGCATGATGATGACGACGGAGATCAGGTAACTCGTCGTGACCCAGGTGACCTCCTGAGTCGTGACGCCGTACGCCGTCTGGATGTGCGGAAGGGCGACGTTGACAACGCTGCTGTCGACCGCAGCCATCACCGAGCCGAACAGCACCGACAGGGTGACCTGCCACTTGCTGACACCCGCAGGCAGGCCCGGGGCGTCGGTCGACGCGCTCAGCGGGTGCCCTGCCGCGTGTCGATGGTGACGACGGCCGACAGACCGAATCGTAGAGGCGGAGCGTCGGTATCGGGGTCGATCGCGATCCGCACAGGCACAAGCTGCACGATCTTTACGAAGTTGCCCGTCGCGTTGTCGGGCGGCAGCAGCGCGGTACTGGCCCCGGTTGCGGCCCCGATGCTCTGGACGCGTCCCCGGAATGTCCGGCCCGGGTAGGCGTCCACCTCGATGCGGACGGGCGCGCCGATGCGCACCGTCCCGATAAGCGTTTCCTTGACGTTCGCGACGACCCAGACCTGACGCGCGAGGGCGATGGCCATGACCGGCTGGTTGGGTTGCAGCACCTGCCCCACCTGCACCGTGAGGTTGGTGACCCAGCCGTCGGAGGGCGCGCGGATCACCGTGCGGTCCACGTTCACCTCCGCGATCTTCACGATGCTCGCGGCGTCGGCGGCCCGCGCCTCCGCGACGGCGAGTTCCTGGATGCGCTGCCGGACGAGCGCCTCGCGCCCGGCGGCCTGCTGCAACAGCGCTTCGGCGCGTCTGATCTCGGCTTTGTTCACTGCCACCGCCTGCCGCTGGATCGCCACCTGCTGGCGCGCCGACTCCGCGGCAACGAGTTCGGCCTGCGCCTGATTGAGGGCTTCTTGCGCGGTCTGCACGCGGGCACGCGCGTCCTCAAACAGCGCGGTGTCGCTGTCGATCACCTGCGCGGCGACGGCGCCCTGCGCCAGCAGATCGCGGTTTCTGGCCAGCGTGCGGCCGACCAACTCGAGATTGGCCTTCGCGGCCCTCACCGCGGCCTCCGAGGTCGCGACACGCGCGCGCGCCTGATCGATCTTGGCGATGGTCGAGACCTCGTCCATCAGCACTTGTGTCTCTGCCTGCGAGAGCCTAGGCTGGCTGACCTGCACCGCCGCCCGTGCGACGCTCAACCCGGTGGTGAACTCCTGCTCTTGCGCCGTGAGCGCTGCGCGCGCCGCCTGCACCTGCGCGTGGGCCGCGGCCAGTTGCGCCCTCGCGTGTTCCACCGCGAGCGCGTAGTCGTCGTGCTCGAGTTCGAACAGTACCGCCCCGGCCTTCACCTGCTGGTTCTCGGCGACGTTCACCGTGATGACGGTCCCAGGGATTCGTGAGCTGACCGGCGCGAGGTCGCCCTTCGTTTGAGCGTTGTCGGTCGTGATCAGGCCGCGGGTGGCGCGCCAGTACATGAAGCTCGACGCGACGATGACGACCAGCACGATGACCATGAGCGGAACCGCGAAGCGTCTCATGCTCATGACGGCCTCGACAACGACAGGAGCCTGGCCCGCTTGCCACGCCAGAGAGGCGTGCGCACGGCGCTGGCCGGCTGATCGTTCACCCGCGGCAGGAATGGGATGTAGTACTGATAGCGATCCCCCCGAAACCGGGCATCGCTGCACAGCACCGGATCGCCATCGGCTCCATAGGCGACGGTCCACTTCATCAACAAGGGATCGCCGGGCCTCACCTTCAAGAGGGCGGCCTCCTCCTTGGTGGCCCGAACCGCCTCGAGCACCCGTGATGCACCGATGATGTCGATGCCGAAGCGGTCTTCGAACAGCGTCAGAAGCGACCTCTGGGCGCGCAGGTCGCCGACCGTGATCTCCAGACCGGGCCGGCACGGCATGTACACGGTGGACACCACCAGCGGGTCTCCATCGGAGAGACCCAACCGCCTGGCCACGTAGAAGCGCTGGTCGACCCCGGCCTCGAACGCCTCGCGCACGCCGTCCGGTGCGGTTTTCACCTCAAGGCTCAGCGTGCTCAGGTCGAGGTGGCGTCCGCTGGCCTGCATCTCGTCGTAGAACGCCACGAGGTACTGACCGATGCTGCGGAGTTTAGAACGCACGACCGCGGTCCCGCGTCCCCGTTGGCGGGCGATGTATCCTTCGTTCGCCAACGCATCGAGCGCCAGACGCACGGTGGTACGGCTGACCCGATACTGGCGCTCGAGCTCATGTTCGGACGGGAAGCGCGCGGCGTTGAAGGTCCCGCGCGACAATTGCGCGGCCAGCGTGCGCTTGAGTTGGAGATACAGCGGTTCGCTTGATCGACGATTCAGCATGCGGTTCCCGCCCTTCGCCTACAGTCAACTTGTTACAACATTACTACATGGTTGACTGGATATCCAGATCCGGGGCCGATGTGGGGGATCTGCGAGTGACAGGACTAGGGGAGCGGGTAGATCTTGTTGGCTCCCCCTGGCGAGAAAATCGTGACCCAGTCGACGGCACCGACGGGGGCGTGGGTACCGCTCGATTGCGCGTGCTCCGGAGTTGACGTGATGGCAAACGCGATTCCGAGGTCGTTGTAGATGAGGACGCGCGCGCCGGTTGGCGCCGGCAGGTCCAGCCGTGTCGGGGTCATCCCGTAGGCGAGCAGCACGGCGCCCTCCGAGGACCCGAAGCTGATCCCCTTCTCGGTCTTAAGGCTCCTGACGCTCCCGACCTGGAGGCCCAGGATCTTCGTCTCATCGTTCTGATCAAGGTACCCGAGGAGTCCGTTGGGCCACTGGACGCTGCTCGCGCGGTAGGTACCCGGGAGGATGAGTACGGTGGCGCTGCCGAGTTTTTCGTCAACGGCAGCCCGCGGGAGGTCGAGCGTGACGCTGCCGACCGCCCGCCCTGGCATGATCAGGTCGTCGACAGAGACCGGAGCAGCAGAAGCGGGGCCAGACGTGACCTCGTGCCGCGTGGTTGTGCGGCGCGACGTGCGGCCGCATCCGGCGCAGAGCACGTTGGCTCCGGACGTCTCGATGGACTGCTCCATCGTCGTCTCTTCGACCCGCCGCAAAGAGCGTCCACGCTCGATAGCCCAGTCGATGTCCTCCGTGGACCGGATCGCGATCCGAACACGCAACTGGGTGGTGCCGACAGACTGGCTCTCGGAGATGTTCGTCTCGGTGCGCCAGCGCAGTCGCGCGACGGGCGTGGCGCCGGCCCGTTCGACCGCGACCAGGGTGATTGTGTGAATGGTCTGGCTGTTGCCCTCCCGTGACTGGCGTGTCCATGACTCACCTGCTCGAACCGGCCGGCCAGGCAGAGGTAGTGGAAAGTCCTCTCCCACGTCTCCGATGAGCTGCTCACTGACACGTCCGTCCGTACGCACCTTGAAGTGCGACGGGCCGGTCATGCGAGACTCCGTTCTGCCCGCGCTCGTCGCCCGCACATCCTCAAAGACGTACTCGAGGAGCATCGTCCCGTCCGGACCAACCTGCAGACCGCGGATCGTTTCGCGAGCGTTGACCTGCACCTCACGTGTGCTCCGCTGGTTCCCGGCCTCCACCGTTTCGCGGGACGACAACGTCATTGAGTAATAGAGGACCTCGCCGGCCCCAATCTTCAGCACGAGCTCGATCGTCTCTGTCTGAGCGTTGGCAGGTACGGCCGTGAGCGCTAATGCCGCGGCCAGGAACAGGATCGGCGCGGTCCGCATGCGGCTCGCCATTTGCCCAATACTCCGTAAACTGCTGACGGAATCTACGGGGTCAACCAGACGTTGCGGAAGCGCATCATGCCGTCGGAGATGTGGACGAAACCCTGGACCTTAGGGCTCAGGAGCTTAAACTCCCTTGGCCAGTAGAGGAAGATAATCGGCAGATCCTCATTCAATACCGTGAGGATCTCGGCGTACGCCCTGCGGCGGTGATCGGGGGTCGTCAGAATGCGCGCGGCGTCGAGCATCGCGTCCACCTTCGAATTGCTGTAGACGCTGTAGTTGAACCCGCCGCCGGTGGCAAAGAATCCGTGGATGTTCCCGTCGGGGTCCGGCCGGCCACTCCATGTCGCGAACGCCGCATCGTACCGATGCGTGTTGAATTTCTCCACCAACGCCCCGCCCTCGACCAGGTCGATGTTGACGCGGATACCGGCCTCGCCAGCCATCGACTGGAGCACCTGGGCAACCTGTTGTGAGACGCGGCCGGGCGTGATCGTCAAGGCAAACGCGAATCCGTTGGGCTGCCCGGCCTCACGGAGCTTCGCCCGCGCCAGGTCCAGGTTGCGCTCGGGGATCCGTGCGTTTGGTCCCGCATCCGCTCCCAGGAGCCCTGGTGGGAAGGGACCATTGCCTGGGGTGACCGCGTCGCCGAAGACGACGCGCGCCAGCGTCCGGCGGTCTATCGCGGCGTTGAACGCCTGACGCAGCGCCCGGTTGTTGAACGGGGGCGCGGAGACGTTGATCCACAAGGCATTCCAGCCCAGCCCCCCACGCTCCAGCAGCTTCAGGCGGGCATCGGTTCTGAGATTCGCGGCCTCCGTGGGCGGTATCTGCTCGATGACGTCCAGCTCGCCCGCCCTGATGTTCGCCAGCCGCGCCTGCTCATCCGTGAACGGCCGATAAAGGATGCGGTCAACATGCCCGGTGCTCTTGTCCCAATGCTGGTCGAACCGCTCGAGCACGATCCGCTCCTGTGGCCGCCTCTCGACGAACTTGTACGGGCCGGTCCCGACCGGCTCGAGGGCGATCCCACGGCCCAACCGCCTGGCGGCGGTCGGCGAGATCATCATGCCGGCGCGGTCGCTCAGGGTGGCCAGGAACGGGCTGAAAGGCTTGTCGAGGTCAATCTGCACCGTCAGCGGGTCGACGACCGTGATCTTCTGCACCAGGTTCACTTCACTGCGGCGCGGTGAGCTGAACGAGGGATCGGCGATGCCGAGCATGCGCTCGAAATTGTACTTGACCGATTCGGCGCTAAACGGCGTGCCGTCGTGGAAGACGACGTTACGCTGGAGCTTGAAGGTATAGGTCTTGCCGTCGGGGGAGATCGTCCACGATGTCGCCAGCATCGGGACGATCTGGAGCTCCTGGTTGATGTCGACGAGCTTGTCGAAGAGATTCTGGAAGATCTGCCGGTCGACGAACGCAACCGATTGGTGGGGGTCCAGGTTGATGGGATCGCCGCTGAGACCGACCCGCAGCACCCCTCCGCGGATCGGCGCCGCGGAGGCCAACCCCCCAATCAGGAGCACCGTCAAGACCACCGCAAGGATCGTCCGCTTCACTCGAATCACCTCCGTGGCTGGCTTAGAGGCTATTCGTTCGAGCCGCGTTCGAAGAATCCTACTGATTCAATAGCTTCCCGCGCAACATACAAAACGCGAGCCTCAGCCGAAGTGCTGAAACCCGCGTCAGAACTGGTCGGGGCGCCCGGATTTGAACCGGGGGCCTTCTGCTCCCAAAGCAGACGCGCTACCAAGCTGCGCTACGCCCCGCGCGTTCGATCGTAGCAGAGACCCTCGGCCGGCGCAACGAAACGCCCCGTGAGGGGCGCGGGCCAGGAGATTGCGCGACACTCCAAGAAAATAGGCAGGGCGCCACACCTCACCCACACACCGACACCGGAGTCTCAATGACCGCCGACACGCCCTTTGAAACCGTCGAACACGGCTTTCTTGCAGACTTTCTCGAGTTTTACCCCAGCGCGGGGATGCGGCTGGGTCTCCACCTCTATGACGGTCGCGCAGAGGACTTTTCGCCGCCGGCGATCGAGGCCTGGGGACGCGCCCTGGGGGTATGGGAGCGCCGTCTCGCGGCGCTCGACAGCCACACGCTGACCGAGCCTGAGCGGATCGATGCGGCCCTGATCCGACAGGTGATCGACCACGAGCGGTTCCGCTGGGACTTCATGCGCGACCACACGCGCAATCCGCTCGCCGGAAGCGACCTCCTGGACGTCACCCCGTACCTGAAGCGCGACTATGCGCCGCTCCCGGAACGGTTGCGGGCGCTCACCGGCTATCTCGAAGATGTCCCACGGGCGATGGACGTCTCGCGCCGCCACCTTCGCCAGCCGCTGGCGCGCCCGCTGATCGACACGGCGAAGGAGGTGTGCGCCGGATACCTGTCGTTCTACGAAAGTGTGCTCCCTCCGTACGCGGAGGAGATCGGGGATCAACTCCTGCGCAGCCGTTTCGAGGCTGCGTCAACTGCGGCAGTCGTTGCGATTCGAGGTTATCTGGCGTTCCTCGACGACTCCGCCGGGCGAACAGTCGATGAGTTCGCGATCGGCGAGTCGCTGTTTGTCGGGATGCTGCGTTGCGGCGAGATGGTCGAGACCCCCCTTGCGAG